>JAMCWS010000367.1 GCA_023480605.1 bacterium | reverse complement strand
AGGGGGGGGGCGGATTCGGCTTTGTAGTCGGCGGCGACCATCATGGCGACCAGTTCCTGGAAAGTGACCGAGGGGGCCCAACCGAGTTGGCGGCGGGCCTTGGCGCTGTCGCCCTGGAGCAGGTCCACCTCGGTCGGGCGATAATAGCGCGGGTCGATCTCGACGCAATCGTGCCAATCGAGGTTGAGGAGGGCGGCCGCCTCGTCGAGGAACTCGCGCACGCTGTGCGATTGGCCGGTGGCGATGAGGTAGTCGTCGGGATTGGGCTGCTGGAGCATGAGCCACATCGCCCGGACGTAATCGCCGGCGAAACCCCAATCGCGCCGGGCGTCGAGATTGCCGAGATAGAGCTTCTTCTGGAGACCGAGTTTCACGCGGGCAAGGCCGCGGGTGATCTTGCGCGTGACGAAGGTGGCGCCGCGGCGAGGGGACTCGTGGTTGAAAAGGATGCCGCAACACGCGAAATAACCGTAGGCTTCACGGTAGTTGATCGTCAAGTAGTGGGCGGCGAGCTTGGCGATGGCGTAGGGGCTGCGGGGATTGAAGGGGGTCGACTCGGATTGGGGGATCGAGAGGGCCCGGCCATACATTTCGCTGCTGGAAGCCTGGTAGAAACGAACCGGGCGGCCCGACTCGCGGATGGCTTCCAGGAGGCGGAGCGTGCCCATGAAGACGGTGTCGGCGGTGTATTCGGGAACGTCGAAGCTGACGCGGACGTGGCTTTGCGCGCCGAGGTTGTAGATCTCGTCGGGCTGGACCTCGCGCAGCGTGCGGCTGAGGGTGGCGCCGTCGGTCAGGTCGCCGTAGAGGAGCGTCAGGTGGCGGTTGGCGTCGTGGATATCCTGGTAAATGGAATCGATGCGGCCGGTATTGAAGGAGCTACTGCGGCGGATGACGCCGTAAACCTCGTAGCCCCGGGTGAGGAGGAACTCGGCGAGGTAGGAGCCGTCCTGGCCGGTAATGCCGGTGATGAGGGCGCGCCGGGGGGGAGGCGTCATATATTAGCCGAGGCTTCGCCCGGGCGCCCTTTCGGCGGGATTTGCCGAGAGGATCCGGGGGAGTGGGGGGTGGTGCGTCCGTGGCGGCAAATGTGAAAGCAAGGGCCGAATCGCGGAGCGCGGCCGGCCGTGGCGGCAACGGAGTGCATTGTTTTTCGCAATTGTGCGAAAAATGCATTTCGATGCACACAGCCGGGGGGAGGTTCACGCGACCCGAGGGCCACACTGAAACGCGCACATCTGAAATGCAACGACTTATGTCTGCAAGATGCCGATTCTTAGATGTTGACTGTCGATGCAAGCCGGGATGAAAGCAATCATGATGCCACTTAGGAGAAGCTGCGTATTCGCCACGAAAAAACACGAAAGACACGAAAAAACCATCATCATACATGTTTTGACCACAGAGGCGCAGAGGGCACAGAGAGGGAACGACGAGTGAGGCAATTTTTTGCCACGAAAAAACACGAAAGAACATCACGCGATCGAGGGACCCGCAACCAAAAGGGATCGATCACGATCACGATCACGAGCACGAGCACGATCACGTAACTTGCCCAGCAATTCGCAGTGGTCCTCCGCTAATAATGAACGAGGCTGCCTTCACGGCGGGCGACGTTGACGGCTTTGCGGAAGACCCAGAGGCTCAGGGGGAGGCCGATGACGATGAAGACGAGGAGGATGCCGACCTGGGGGAGGACCGACAGCGCGGGGCGGTCGGCGAGAACCAGTTCGCGGATGCCGGCGAGGCCGTGCGTGATGGGCATCAGCATCGAGACCTTCTGGAGCCAGCCGGGCAGCAGGTCGACGGGAAAGACGACGCCGCCCAGCAGGAACGAGAGCGAACCGGCGAAAAACTTCAGCGGGTCGCCGCGCTTAAACACCATGATGAAACTGGCCGACAGGATACCGAGGCAGGAAAAGGTGACGGTCGTAAGAACCAGGAGGACGAAGGCCATGGCGTAGTGGCCGTGAAGGCGGACGCCGAAGAGGATCCAAGCGGCGGCGACCATGACGACGGCGCTGAGCGTCGTCCAGATAAAACTCCAGATCGAGGAGGCGAGAATGACGTAGGGCAGGCGGGCGGGGGTCATGAGGAGCGCCTCGAGGGTGCCCATCACCTGCTCGCCGCGGATGGAACTGGCGAAGCTGCTGAAACCGGTCGTGAAATAGGCGGTGACGGCGAAGCCGACGACGGTGAAGGGCAGATAACCGCCGTAGCGGTCGACGCTGGCGTTTGCGCCGATGAGCTTCGACATGAAATAGACCGAAATGACGGAGAGGAAGAGCGAGACCAGTTGCATGGCGAAGGCCAGGCGGTAGCTGGTCGACATGATGGCGTCGCGCACGATGAAAGCCCAGAAGATGCGCAGGATCCGCATGTCAGTTCAGTCCCCAAGAAGCAGTTTGGCCACGAAAAAACACGAAAGAACCCGAAAGAACACAGCGCCACAGAGCCGTAACCCAATTGAACCACAAAGACACCAAGGCACCAAGAAAAAGGCGGTTTAGCAATGCGCAAGTCCGTGTTTGGAGTTCAAGCATCAGCTTGGTATCCGCCAGAAAATGTTGCGCAAAGAACCGCAAAGAAAGAGCGGGTGACCAGGAGGATGTCAGCGGTCCTCCTTTTCGGGATCAGGCGCCGGTGCGGCCACCCCGGCGGGCTCGGGCCGGGGCGGCGCGGGCTCCGCCTGGGGTTCGGCGTCGTCGAGGGCGCCGAGGATATCGAGCAGGCCGCCGCGGCGCGCGAGGCAGGCGTCGATCCGGCCGCCGGCGGCGTGGACGCGCGCGATGACGCGGTCGAGGAGGTCATCGTCGAGCGCGCGCGTGAAGGTGACTTCCCATTGGGCGCCGGCGCCGGGAGTGCCGTGATCGGGGGCGGCGGAAGTGCCGGGATCGGGGGCGACGCCGGCGGCGGCGAGGGGACGCCACTGGAGCGTGGGGATTTCGCGGCTCAGGTCGCCGCGCAGTTCAGCGAGGCCGTTCCAGGCGGGCAGGCCGCGCAGGCGGAGAGTCACCTGTTCGCGGTTGCAGTAATCGCGGCGGAGCTCGTCCATGGTGGCGCACATGCGAAGCTCGCCGCGGTGGAGGATGCCGATGCGGCCGCACAGGTCCTCGACCTCGGCCAGGTTGTGCGAGGTGATGAAGATCGTCTTGCCGTGGACGCGGTTGAGGTTGTCGCGGATAAGGCGGCGCAGGTCCTCGGCGGCCATGGGGTCGAGGCTGCGGGTGGGCTCGTCGAGCAGCAGCAGGGGAGGGTCGTTGAGGAGCGCGCGCATGAGGGCCAGGCGCTGCTTGTTGCCGGTGGAGAGTTCCTGGTAACGGCGGTCGAGCATCTCGGCGAAATCGAAAACGGCGGCCAGGGCCTCGATGCGGGCGCGGGCGGCGCGGCCGTTCATGCCGTAGAGGCGGGCGAAATACATAAGATTCTGGCGGCCGGTGAGGCGGAAATAAAAACTGCGTTCGTCGCTGGAGACCAGGCCGATGCGCTGGCGGACCTCGTCGCCGTGGCGTTCCATATCGGCGCCGAAGACGCGGACTTCGCCCGAGGTGGGGCGGATGAGGGTGGCGATGGCCTTGATGAGGGTGGTCTTGCCTTGGCCGTTGCGGCCGACCAGGCCGAAGATTTCGCCCCGGGCGATGGCGAGGGAGACGCCGCGGACGGCGGTGACTTCGCGCACCCGGAGGCGGGCGAGGCGGCGGAGGCGCGCCAGCGGGGTGCGGAAAATCTTGGTGAGATTCCGGGTTTCGACGGCGGGAGCGGCGCTGGTGTCGGTCGGCATCGGCATGGCGATTCGTGACTCCGGAAAAAGCCATTTAGCCACGAAAGGGACACGAAAGACACGAAAAAACCAACATTACCAAATATTGAACCACGGAGACACAGCACGGCGGAGCCGCAACGAAAAGATCACCGCGGAGTCGCCGAGACGCGGAGGAAATAAATCATCCCGGAATTTTGAAAAAAACCGGTTGGAGTTCAAGGTTCAGCTTGATATTTGAACCGCAAAGATGCAAAGGCGCAAAGGCGCGAAAAGCCATTTCGCCACGTAAGGACACGAAAGACACGAAAAAAACCAACATCACAAATTACTGAACCACGGAGACACCAATATTATTGAACCACGGAGACACCAAGACACGGAGAAAAATTCAGGGCGCGGGGAGGGCGGCGGCGTGGGCCTGGGCGGCGGCGGCGGCGAGCGGAAGGCGGTCCAGGTCGCTGCGGCGGAGGAGGCGAAAAACGGGAACGAGGCGCACGAACTCGGCCAGGCGCGCGAGCTGGGCGCCCGAATCCTTCATCATCCACCGCGTCGGGAAGACGTGGGGAATCAGCCGGACGAGGGCTTCCTGGCGACTCACCGGGCCGATTGACACGTCGTCGGCGAAATCGAGCAGGTAAAGGGCGCGCAGGACGCGCGGTTCGTTCAGAAAACAGTGGTCCATGCGGACGCCGAGTTTGCCGGGGTCCAACGAGTGGAGGTCGTAGAGGCGGTCGGGCGGGATGGCGAGCGCGCCGATGGATTGAGGATCGAGACGGAAGGCGGGGGCGCCGGGCATGACAACGGGTTGGCCGCCGGCGCAGTCGACGGCGGCCGTGTCGTCGGCGAGGAGGAGGCGGCCGGCCTGGCAACAGGCCGCGGCCATGCTGGACTTGCCCGTGCCGGCGAGGCCGGCGAAGGCGATCGCGCCGCCGGCGCATTCGACGACGCTGGCGTGAACCACGAAGAATCCGCGCTGGTGGAGGAGGGTGGCCATGAGGGTGCCGGTGATGAGGGCGGCGGCCCGGAGCGGATCGGCCTGCGGCAGGGGGTAAAAGCGGATCGATTCGCCGCCGGTGACGAAGAACCAGCCGAGGTCGCCCGAATAAAACACCGCCTCGGTCTCGTCGAAGCGGACGATGCCGCGGCCGGGATCGCCGGACATGGGGCAGCGCGCCACGTCGCACAACTCCACACGCACCTGGGGGGCGGCGCCGGGCGGCAGCCGGCGGGAGGCAAACTGCGACAGCGGCAGCGCGGAGCGGACGGTGAGCCCATACGCTGCGTAATCGTGGAAGACGGGATCG
This sequence comes from bacterium, assembly GCA_023480605.1. Taxonomy (GTDB): domain Bacteria; phylum Sumerlaeota; class Sumerlaeia; order MVZB01; family MVZB01; genus JAMCWS01. Next base: position 20,072 of record JAMCWS010000367.1, on the reverse strand, counting down.
GATGGAGGATGCGGATCGGCGGAGGGAGCCATGGATCGATCAGCCTTAAACGGGATGCTGGCCACGCGATCACATGCAAGACACGAAAGACACAACGCGGCCGAGACGCAGCTAAAATATTAACCGCAATATTAACCGCAAAGGCGCAAAGACGCAAAGGGGGGAAAGCGAGAAGGCTCGCATTTATAGACGGCGCGGTTGAACCGCAACCGAAATTGACCACGGAGGCACGGAGACCCAGAGCGGAAACGGCGCGGGAAGGCGGGAACGCTTTATTCCAAGAGAGATCGCGAGATTCCTGGCGCTTACGCGCCTTCGCGGTTCAATGCTGGCGACCGAACCGTGCGAGATTACGGCGAAGAGGCAGGGCTTCAGCCGCCGGCCGGGGGAGCGGCGGCGGGAGCCTCGGCCGGAAGGCCGGGGGCACGGAGGCGGCGGAAGGAGGCGCGGCTCAAGATCTCGTCCAGACAAGCCGCGACGACGGGGGCTTCGGCCGCGGGCGCGCCGGGCTCGAACACGTAGGTCGCCTGGCCGCCCGCGAGGCCGAGTTGACGGATCACCATGCCGCGCTCGCGGGGCTCGCCCCCCCCGGGATCGGGGCCGCCGACATGAACGGAAAAGCCGCCCGCGGGGTCGGCAACCAGGACGCGCGAATCGGGCAGACGGATTTCGAGGCGCTTCAGGCGCAACTCGCGGCAGACGAGTTCCAGAAGGTCTTTTTCGCCGAGGGCGTCGAGGTTGAAATTCGTGGCGAGCTTCAGTCGGGCGTATTGGGCGAACGCGGCGAGCACCTGGCGCCGGCGGCGGTCGACGAGGCGGTAGGCCACCCACATGAGGATGATCGTGTTGAGAGTAATGACGATCCAGAGCATGGTAACGCCGCGTCACGTCCTCGAAGCGGAATCGCGGGGGACGCCGCGAATCCGGAGCCGCGCCTCCCCGCCGTCCGGGGGACTCCCGCACCCCTACTTTTATAGTATATATCGGTCCGGGGGCATGCAAGGCTTAGAAAATCGAATGACAATATTTGGCCGTGATAATTCACTTCAATACAATCCCTTGTATCTTCCGGATTGGGGAAAAATTGACTCCTTCCATATCGGCACAACAGCAAGCGGCCGGAATCCGCGACACTTCAGTTGCGAAGCCCGAATTGTGTGGGGCGCGCGTCCGGGGGGGATTCACGGGTCCAAATTGCTTGCATTTGGCCGCCTTCAGCAGGAAGATTCAGGCAAAACCGGAGACGAAAATCGAGGCGACCGGCGGTTTGAGCAATTGCCGGCCGAAACCTTCGATGATGGGTGAGTCCTGAACCAATTCCGGATGATGAGGGGAATAGGGGAGACGAAACAAAGGGAGATCGCACACAAAGGCACGAAGACACGAATTATCCTATTGCCAACGACGCGTTGATTGGGGCCTGTTATACACAGCGTCATAAGTAATACAGCATAAATGAGTCGAGAAGCCGTGCTGAAGCACGCTCAAAAAATCGCTCATCCCGCTCACCCACCGGCTGAAAGCCGGGGGCAAGGAAGAGCCAGCTGAAGCCGGCTAAACAGACATCCTGCAAGATTAAAGACACCATGTATAACACTGAAAACCAAAATCCCATCGCAGCCGTCCCTGACGGGACTCGGTTTTCACCGTTTTCCCGGATCCCGCCATTTCCATGGCGGGCTGAAGGCATCCGTCCCTGGCGGGACTCAACCTTCGATAACTTGCGGGTCTCTGAAAAAGCAGGCTTGATGGCGTTAACACGCCGGGGTCGTTGACACGGCCACACTCAGGAAGGGCGACGGAACCACCGGTCAGCGCGGATGCGGGCGAGCCGGCACAAGTCGTCGCCCGTTCATTCGCAGCGTCCGATCAGTGAAGGAGCATCGAAGAACAGTTTATATGCCAAGAGACGCCTTCCGTATATGATTTGCGGCGTCTATGGCCGGTGGCGCGGAGCAGCGCGCCATCCAATGCCCATCGGGGGTCCAAGCACATGCTGGGAATACGCATCAGTCAAAACACGAAGACGATTGTCATCATCGCGCTTATTGTCGTGTTTTTCGGCGGCGCGATCCTCGCCGCCGGCGGCGACATCATGGGGGCACTCGGTCGCTTCTGGGCCGGGTTTGTCCGTTTACTCGGCGGCGAAATCAGTTGATGCGGCCTCGTGCGCGCGACGATGACGGCGCGGCCAGACGCCGAATGGAAACGATTCCCGCGCCTGCGCATGAGAAACGGGAATCTCGCGAGCGGACGAACAGGCGCCGGGCGGTGGTTCGTCTCGCCCAACCACCCCCGGCGACGGTTGACGCCGGCGCGATGGGCCATGCTCAGCGGAGAACCAGCAGATAAACGGCTCCCGCAACCACGACCAGCACGAGCACGAACCAGAACAGTTTCCTGATTCCCCCGGATCTCGATGCCGATACCTTTGCTCCAGCTACGTATTTGGATGAACCTTCCGCCTCGCCGGTGATGGTCTTACCGCAGTGAGGGCAGCGCACCGTGATGTTCGACACCTGCTCATTGCAGTAGGGGCAATGGATGGTTTTCATGGGATACCTCACGCCCTATGGCCTGTTCGACATGTGTGATCCGCCGTTTGCCACTCCGCAAAGCCAGTCATACAATTCATCGATTCATGAGTGGATCATCCCATGGCGGGGGAGCAAACGCAAGGGCGATGCGAGGGCAGGGGAGACGCGATCCAGGTGGTAGTACATCGGTAAAACCTTGAGATCAGAAACCCCCAAGACGCATAGAGGCGGAGAGGAAAACTCACGGATAAGGCGACCGGGATGGCGAATACGATAACGATCGCGACAACGATCGCGATTACGATAACGATAACGATAACGAAAGAAAGCGGGCAATAACCTCCAATGCAGCGGGTGGAGATGCGGTGGGGGCGCTACTCGTAGGCGGCCCATTGCCGGGCGGCCGTGTTCGGGTCGAGGACGACGGCTTCGAGGGGAACGTCGAAGGGATAAGAGCCGTCGAGGTTGTGATCGAACTCGAGTATCCCGTGTCGAAAGCCGGCCGTCGTGGTGGGGCAGCCGACGGAGAGCAGGCCGGACTGGAGGGCGGGGATGGAGGCGGGCACCGGCGCGATGAGCACAAATCCGGCGGGCAGGCGCAGGTTGCCGATCGTCAGGACCTGGCCGGAGGGATTACGGATCGTGATGGAGCCGGTCAGCATGGGGTCGCCGCGGCGCGCCGTGCCGAGGCTGACACGGGTGACGCCCGAGGTGATGGTCGTGGCGCCATCGTAGACGCGGATCGCGGGCTTGTCCTGAATATGAATGACGGCGCGGGCGGACGGAGCGGCAAGGCTGCCGTCACTCACGGCGAACACGACGGTGCGGTCGGCGGAGTTGCCGCGGTCGGCGGTGTTGGCGTAGCGGATGGCGAGCAACGCCTGGCGGAAGGCGTCGGCCGACGCCGGACCGGTGAGTTGAAGGAGGCCGGTGGCGGCGTTGTAGGCCTGGACGGTGATGGCCGGCGGGGCGGTGACGGAGAGCGACTCGGCGGCGCCGTCGGGGCGCGAGAGGAGTCGCACGGTCATCGTGCTGATCGCGTCGGCGGCGGCGACCGCGGCTCCCGCGCCTGCCAGCGCGATGGGCGATGTGCCCCGGGCGAAGGTGATTTGATAGTCGTCCGGAGGCGCCCCGACGGCCAGCGAGATTGACGGAGCGGGGGTTGGAGTCGGCGTTGGCGTCGGGGTTGGAGTCGGCGTCGGGGTTGGCGTCGGCGTCGGCGACGGGGTTGGCGTCGGGGTTGGCGTGGGTGTGGGGGACGGAGTGGGTGTCGGGGTCGGCGTGGGGGACGGAGTCGGTGTTGGAGTAGGCGTTGGGGTTGGAGTCGGTGTCGGCGTGGGTGTGGGGGACGGAGTGGGTGTCGGGGTCGGCGTGGGAGACGGAGTCGGTGTTGGTGTCGGTGTCGGCGTGGGCGCAACGTACTGATAACGCAGGATATTGCCGCAGGCGTCGCTGAGGAGTGACCTGGTGCATCCCAAACCGAAGTAAAAGGTTCCGTCGAGATACTCGAACGAACGGGCGAAGGTCGGCGCATGAAAGCGGAACAGCTCGGTCCACTGCTGAAGGTCCGAGGTCGAAAGAACCATCACGATGAAATCCGTGTCGGATACTTTGGCGCCGGCGAGGGCATAGCACTTGCCGTCGCCGCCATCGATCACGTCGTAGGGCAGGGCGCCGGCAGGCAACTCGACTTGCCGCGCGCTGCCGATCCGGTCGGCGACGCACAAGGTTTGCGGAGTATACATGTCCGCGGATCCTTTGACGGCCATGTAAACAAGCCGGCCATCGAAGGTGAACGGACGCAACATGTAACCACGGTAGTCGGTTCCCGGGAGCATCGCGATCGCGGTTTCGTAAGGTAGCACGGTTCCCGTCGCCGGGGGATCGAATCGAACCAGGTGAGCGGGTTCCCAACCGGGATAGGTTGTCGTCTCGAGAGTCACGCTGCCCGATCCATATACCGATCCATTCCACGCGAAGACCGTATAAATGCGGAAGGCGGAAGAGACGACCGGCGCATTGGGATCGCCCGATTGAATGAGTGGACTTGTCCAGGTCACGCCTCCGTCGGTCGAAACGCGCATCGGTTTGTCGACCTCGGCGCCCAGGCCGGCGACCGTATAGGAACCGGAAGTGACGACATCGAAGCAGTGGAGAAAAGAAGGGCTCATCGCGTGGGCGACCCAACCGCCATTTTCCAGCGTGTAATACGCCTGACTGCCGGAGCCGCGGGGATCCGTTCCCGGAATGGCAAGCCGGCCGCCGAGATAGGTGAGCTTTTCGATTTCCTCCTGCTGCACCGTGTAGTTGGTCGCGAATTGGCCCGGGGTGGGATTATAGGTCCAAAGGTCGATCGGACCGGCGTTGTTGCTGTAGTCGCCGATCCCGAAGTAGATGACGCCGGCTTCCCGCTGCATATCCCAAACATTGCGCGAAAAGGAGGAACTGAGGGCGGGATAACGCGCCGTAAAAGGATTGCCGAGCATTTCGAGCTGAGCGGTCACGTCGGCGCCCATGACGGACGGCGCCGCAGCAAGCGCGATCAACGCGAGAAAGGCGATCCTCCGGAGTGGAGTCTGCCTGAAAAACTTTGAGATCATGGTTCTTGCTTTCGTCGACAGTTGGATCCATTCCACTTAGTGATGCTGCTGTTCGTCGGCGGGCGCTTTCACAACACAAAAACGACCATACCGAGATTCGGATTTCGGCCGGTCCGATACGCACAATCCACTTTCGTGTAGGACGGAAAGTGGCGTCCGTCAAGTCAGCGGCATCGACCCGTGGCGCGTCACGCTGAAAATGACGGATGGGAATGTCGAACGCGAGCACGGGCCGGCATCATCCGATCAATCAGTTTTGGCCACGAAAGCGCGCCAAAACGCGCGAAATGTTGGTCATGCGTCATGGTCAATGTGACGCGCCACCAGATTCCTATCGAACGACGCGGCAAGGGGCTCAAATCAGAGTAAAAAAGTGAAACACCCGTTTATCGATGGCGGATATCCTGAAAAATTTATATAGGCTTTGTCCAACAATCCGTACAAGTCTGAAGCCCAGCTTATGAAGTCACGCTGAAGCGCGCTCAAATGGTGGGGTTAAAATTCATTTTCCCCCACCTGCTGAAGCAGGGGGCAAGTAAGAGCGCACTGAAGCGCGCTCAAAAGGGATTGTTGGACAGATCCCTGGGTCTGTTAACATTATGGGTGGCTTAGAAACCAAAATCTCATCGCAGCCGTCCCTTGCGGGACTCGATTTTCGCCGTTTTCCCGGAACCCGCCATTGTCATGGCGGGCTGAAGGCAGCCGTCCCTGGCGAGACTCATCGTTCGATTACATGTAGGCCTCTGAAAAAGCGGGCTTTATAATGTTAACAGGCCCTATAACGGCGAATAAAAATTAATTAAGAAAAAAGGATCCGGCGAGGGGGCGGAGACGAAAGTCCGTAAAACATACGGATTATGGCTTGGATTCCGCTTGTAACGATGTGGCGTGGTTCTTCAGGCGCAACGCTTCCTGTTCGAGGAAGTGGAGGCCCGGCCGCCGGCGAAAACGGAAGACCGAAACATGGTGAAGGAGCCGTGTCAGGCGTTCCATCAGCACGGCCTGGCCGGCGAATTGCCTGTGCTGGAAATAGAGATAAGGCAGGCAATCCACAAGGGCCTGGTGGCCGCCAATCGGGATGATATCGGGAAGATCGGCGAAGTCCAGCAGATAAATCGCCTTGATCGGATAAGGTTTCGGCTCAAAAAAATCGTCAAGCAGGTAACCCTTCTTTTCCAGCTTCGCGAGGGGTTGCGGGCAGAAGGGGCGATCGACGCCGATCGTCCGAACGGCGACATCGGGATGAAGACGCATCATCGGATAGCCGGCCTGCGCCCACGGAATCCCATCACGCCACTCAACCGCGGCAATATCGTCGGCGAGCAAGCGCGCCCCGACCGGCAGAAGGCTGGCGGCGAAGGTCGATTTTCCGGCGCCCATTGCGCCGGCGAAGAGGCAGGCCGCGCCGTCCAGCATGATGCAACTGGCATGCAGCACCAGCATGCCCCGCTGGTGCAGAAGGACGCCCAGGACGACACCCAGTAAATAGGCGCACACATAATCGGGATCGGCGCCGTGGACCGCCTTGACCAAAACGCGGTCGCCATCGCGAATCGCGAACATGCCGATGCGCGGCACGCTGACTTGCATCTCTTGAGGACTGCCCGTGACGACGACGGCGTCGCCATTTGACGAAGACTCCGACGTGGCTACCCAACGGACATGAACCTTCCTGGAAGACGGCGCCTCTTGCGGGAACGGCGTCTCCCGCAATCCCGACAGCGCCACATCACTCGCGATGGTGAAGCCATAGATGTCGTAACAAAACATGCAGGTTGTGATCCTCGCTCATGGCCAAACATCGAACGACACCCACTCGAGCGACGAATACCAAAGAAGCGGCATGAAATATACAAAAAGAATCGGGCGCCGGCATCGCATCAGGAATGCGAGTTCATTGAGGAGGCCGCCAAGAGCAGCCTTCCGCATATCCGGCGCCCGATCATGGAGCAATCTCAACTGCACACGCAGCCACCCGACCCTGGCGGGTATCCGGTGTTGTTCGCGCCACCCGGGGTATCGGCATTGCAGCATACATCCTGCCTGGTCACGTGGGCGAGATTCCCATGCACGATTAACAGGGGTTTCTTATATTGCTTTTTCACCCGCGTCTCACCTCCTTTCGTCACGATTGCCTCTCTTGGCGGGGGGGCCGCCCGAGGATCGAAATGCCGCCATGGCCGCGAGGAACGCGCGGTACATGCAACGGCAAAGGCAAGATCGGCGCGATGCCGGCAACGGTTCGTCAGGACGGAACCGGCTGCCCGGCATCGCGCGAGTGAACGGCCCGCCTCGGAACCGCCCAATCAATCCGCAGGCTTGCCGGCAAAACGCATGGCACTCAACGCCAAACACCGGGCGCATCGCACCATTCCAGATGATCAGGCACCGGCTTAACTCACGCGGCTTGGTCCATCCTTCGGGGATTCGCCGAGAGCAGCCTGGGGCATCGCCGGTGCCGGATCACGAGCCCACCCTAGCAGCACGTACAGCCTCCCGAACCCGGCGGCCAAGCCGTGTTGTTCGGGCCACCCCGGGTGTCGGCGTTGCAGCAACTGTCCTGCCGAGTCAGGCGGTCCAGATTCCCGTGCTCAATCAGTTTGGGCTTCTGGTATTGCTTTTTCAAACGCGCCTCACCTCCTTTCCGTTACAGGTATCTTCATGGGCGGGGGACCGCCTGAGAATCCGATCGCGACTGCCGCCGTCGCCGGTTCAGCGCGGTTCAGCCAGGTTTTGAGACATATGAGACGCCACACGAGCATCAATTCGCCATTGGTGCACTGACCGGCATCGAAGCGCGCCAACAAGCGCCCGACGTGAGAGACGTCGAGCCGGTCGGCGAGTCGGCCGGGTGACGCGAGGGTATCCAGAACCAACGCCCGGTTGTGTTTCATCAGATTGGCGCGGTATCCGACCGACATGTCGGATTTATCCTGCCGCTGCCGGATCTCGTCGGGGAGAATGTCGGCAAGGCCTTCACGGGCGAGGACGCGCGTCTTGCCGCGAACCATTTTCAGGCGCTCGGGCTGAGCCAGGCAGAATTCGACGAGTCGGCGATCGAAAAAGGGCAGACGCAACTCGGTGCCAAACGCGGCCTGGACCGCCTGAATACTTTCGATTGTATAGGGGAACAGCGTCGATTCGAGCCGCCGTAAATGACTCCGCTTGTGGTCCGGCGGGTCGAGGGCGAACATCGCCCGCGTTCTTTCTTCGACCCCGTGACGCAGGCCGACATCGCGCGGAATCAGGTTGTATCGGGTTTTCGCCCCCGGAACTTCGGGGGTTACCCGCGCCGGGCGAAGCGATGCGCGGATTCGCCGTGCAAGGTTCGCCGCCGGTCCGGGGATCCGGGGACGCAGTCCGTAGCGCCAGATATAGGCGCCCGGATCGCGATAAGCGATGTGGCGCAGCGCGCAATAGGCTTTCGACTCGCGATGCAGCCGGAGCCAGCGGCCCTCTCGCGCCCACTGGGCGAACAACCCCTCGCCGTGCGTGAGGGTCGTGTCGCCGTCGAAGCCATCGAGCATCACGTGGATGCCGGCCTCGCGCGCGGCTCGGGCAAGCCGCCAGATATAATAATAATTATAGGCCAATCGCGGTTCATCCAGAGCCTCGAGCGTCTCTTCGATAAAGGACAACGGGCCTGATTCCGAGGCGTCGACCCAATGGTCGGCGAGGCGTCCCCCGCTCAGAACCACCTTGATGAACCGGCTCTCGTCGCTTTCGGGGGTATCGGAAAACCAGGCCGAAAACGTGTGCAGGGCCGGATCGCCGGGCAGCATATGCCGGGCGGCGCAGACGATCGACGAGGAATCGAGTCCGCCGCTGAGGAACGAACCGACCGGTCCCGTCGATACAACGCGCCGCCGCACGGCCGCCAGGAATAATTCGCGATAAGCCTCGAAATAATCGGCATCTTTTTTCATCGGAAGCGTGCGGGCGGGATCCAGGCGCCAATAGACTCGCTTGCGCATGCCGGCCGGGGTCAAGACCATGGTTGTCGCCGGGGGGAGTCGGCGGATCGACGGGTTAACCGTGGCGTCGGCCTCGGGCTGAAGCACCGCCAGAAAGTCGACGATCCACCGTTCGTCGATATCGCGCCCGACGCTATCCATCGGCAAGAGCGCCTTGAGTTCGCTGGCCGCGGCGAACACACTGCCGGACAGGTGGTAAAAGAAAGGCTTGAGTCCGAATTGATCGCGGGCCATGAAAAACTTGGATTCGCGGCCATCCCAGAGGACAAACGCGAAGTCGCCCAGCAGATGCTCCGGACACGCCTCGCCCCACTTGTCGTAAGCGAGCAGAACGAGGCGGCTGTCGGAGGTTTGGGGATCGAACGGTTCGCCGCGTCCGAATGCGCGCCAGAGCTCTTCGCGGTCGTCCAGACGCAGGTCGCCCGTCAGCAGCAAGCGGCCGTCGCTTGAACGGGCGGGCATTTGCTCGTGAACGGCGTGGGGGGTGGTGGCGAGCAGGAGATGGCTCATGCCGATGGAGCCGCTGACATGACTTCCCCGGCCGTCGGGACCGCGATGAGCCATGGCTTCCACCATCGCGCCCAGCGGAATAGGGTTCACCGGGCGACCGTCTCGATGGTAGATGGCGACGAAACCGCTCACGTCTGCTTCACCTGCAGGATGGCTTGCGTTGAGTTTATTTCGCGATGATTCGCCTATCCTCCGTATTTCGTTCATACCGTCAAGAGATTTTCATGAAAAACCTGACAGCCTCCCGGAAAACTTCTCGATTACGCCACATCCTTGCCGGTCGCCGTGAAGATCTCGGTCGCCGCGGCGGGCGCATGCTGAATCGAGGCGATAGCGCGCAAGTCGGTTTGCTCCATGATGCGGGCCAGGCAACTTTCGACGTCGGTAATTTCGAGGCCTTCGGGCAGGCCGTTGGAGCGATAGCCGACGCGCAGCATCCGTCCGCCGTGATTTAGGGCCCGGAACCAACACATGTCTTGCACGTGTTCTTGGGCGCCGGGCGTTTCCCCCTGCCGACCCGAGGCGGCGAACAGGCGCCGTCCGTCTTCATCGTCGAACACTTCGATGCGGTCCAGGCACATTTCCTGGCAGATGAGCCACAAGACGTAACTGGAGGCGCCGGCTTCTTCACGGTCCTCGCCGCTCAGTTTGAGAGCGGTGTAGCGGGCGAATGCGCTTAGGAGCGTGTTGTGCCGCCGTCCTTCACAGAGCCGCCGCCAACTGGACGGATCCAGGTAGCCGGTCATCCAGAGCAGACCCAGGAGTCCCGAGCCGTAACCAACAACGGCCAGCCAATAGCCGGCGTGGCCGGGTCCCAGCGCCCTGCCGGTGACGGCCGTCACGGTCAGCACGCCGGCGAATCCGCAAAGCGCCAGCATCGTGCCGCGGTGGCCGTAACCCTTGCGCAATAACCGGTGGTGCATGTGGCCCTGGTCGCCCGTGAATATCGGCCGCCCGTGCAGGTAGCGGCGGACCATCGAGGTGAGGGTGTCGAGAATGGGCAGCGCCAGAACCATGACGGGCGCCCAGACAATCGCCGCGCCCGTGGTCTTCATCGAACTCATTAGGGTGATGTTCGCCAAGGCGAAGCCGAGAAACATGCTGCCGGTATCGCCCAAGAAGATGCGGGCCGGGTGGAAGTTGTACCAAAGAAAGCCGATCAGGCAGCCGGCGAGGGTCGCGCAAAGCAGCGCCGGGAAAACGATGCCGTTCATCATCGCGATGGCGGCCAGTCCCAGCGAGCCGATGAGGGCCAGACCGGCCGCCAGTCCGTCGATCCCGTCGACCAGGTTATAGGCGTTGGTCAGGCCGACGATCCAGACAATCGTGATCATCACCCCCACGATGGGGTCGACCGTCACCAAACCCAGACCCCCGGGCAGGCCGATCCGGTGAATCACCTGGCCCGTCATACACATGAAACCGGCGATCGCGATCTGGCCGAGGAATTTGGCTTTGGCTCCCAGGCCGAACCGATCGTCGATGGCGCCGAGGAGAACGATCCCCGCGCTGCCGAGGGCCAGAGCCGACAACGCGCTCTGTTGATCGGCGATGGCACGCGTCATGCCGGTTATTCCTCGCGTGCCGATGAGGCAGGCGCCCACGAAAGGCAGGGCAACGGCCAGGCCGCCCATGAGGGGCATCGGCCGACCCTGGTGGACCTTGCGGTGGCCGCCGCGGTCGACGGCGCCGACGGCGCACGCGAAGCGCATGACCAAGGGCGTCAGGAGCAGCGTCGCGGCCAGGCCGCCCGCGAACAGGCACAAAAAAGTTGGGCTTTGAAGGAAGCGAATCATAGTGACCACAAGAGGCCGATCCCCGAGGCGTAAACCAAAAATCCCTTCCCTTTGCGCGGGCGCTTCATGCCGCGCAGCCTCGAGGCCGACCGACGCAACGCGACGATTCGTTCCATGAATCGCCGGCATTCAGATTCGGTGCAAGCCTGTTATACGTTAGGCTGGGCCATTGCTTTGTGGCGTTCTATGATGTCTATTCCTAAACACGGAAACGAAAACCAGAGCCTGGATGTGGCCACATACACTCCGTTTTCCGGCCGACCTATCGGGCTCATTGCCAAGAGGCCGGGAAACAGTGTGTTTCCCCCTTTTAATGCAACGACAAAAAAGTGAGCAATCCTCGTGCCGATGGTTACCACAAGATCATTACGACAGGCAAGCTTGTAAACATCGGCAGCCGATAGGGGCCGGCGGCATCCGATAACCACACAGGTACCACAACGCGGAGGGTTGAATGTGAACGAGATATCGACGTTACCGTGTCGGTGGAGCCGATACCGTAATTGACCGGATAGCAGGGGGGTATATCACGGAGGCAATCATCCATTGGCCATGGAAGTTGCGAGACAACGTCAAAAATCCGAGTTAATCGTGCCGTATCTGCAAACGGTTGCATGATTCATGCAGTGAATTGCAGCCTTTATTGCCATCAAAGCCGGTACCGAGTTGAAAGGGCGCAAACACGGCCGACAATCTCCACCCCTGTGCAAATCGAGCGCCAGTCTGTTTGCCGAGCGTTGATTATGTTGGCTTTACACGCCGAGTTGCGCGACTGAGGTCCATCGCACTCCTGTCATTCGGCCGGAATCGGCCGTTCGGCCCGAATACCCGAATGGATCCAAAGCCAGTCGTAAACGCTTGGCCAACGTGGGGGATGGAATGCCGGAATTGGACGAGGCATGCATAAATAATAACTAATAAATTATTACGTCATGTTCCGCCGGGAGGGCATGATGGAACAGATACTTGACAATCCACCGGCCGAATGTTTACTGTTATAGATCTCTATTCATTCGGCACGGGGGAACCACGCGCATGCCAATCAGGATCGACCACAAATCGGGCATGCCGGTTACGCGCCAGGTCATCGACCAGATCCGCGCCCAGTGCGCCGGCGGGGCGCTGCGCGCGGGCGACCGGCTGCCCAGCGTGCGGGCGCTGGCGGCCGAATTGGCCGTGAACCCGAACACCGTTCTGCACGCTTACGAGCGCCTGGCGGCGGAAGGACTCATCGAGCGCCGCCACGGCGACGGAACGTATGTCAGCGAGTTGTCGGGCGCAGCCGGGCTGGCCGCCGCCCAGCACGCGGCCCTGGCGCGCGAAGCCGACCGCCTGGTTCGCCACGCCCAGGCGTTGCGCGTATCGCCGCTGGAGTTCCGCCGTCTCATCGCCCAAACATGGGAAAACGCCGCGCATCCGTCCGGTCAGAGCCCACCGGCATGAAACTCGATAGTCAACTCAAAAGCGTGCAGGCACACGGGCGCACAAAACCGCGAGATATCATTATATGCCGCACGATTTTGGCTGAAACCATTCCATATCCATGTCCCGTGATGATATATCATCGGCAAAAATTTCGCGAAACCGCCTGGACGCGACGGGACTTCCCATGTGCCTCGGCGTCTATGTTATCTGACGGTTCCATGTCTGCAAAAAGGGACGCGTCCGGTCCGTGGCCGATCGGGGTTGACATTGTCACTCAAGGATCTATGTTGAATTGACAATACGCATGCAAAGCCTGGCGGAGATGACGTGAATCCCGTCAAAACAGGAAAGGTGCGGACATGAAAACGATGCTGACGGCGGCGGTGGTTTTGTATTGCGCGATCGCGAACACGGCATGGTCCGGACCCGGCGGGGCGGAGGTCATCCGTTTGCCTTTCCGTGCGCTCGATACCGGCACCGACCCGCAACATAAGACTCCCGACGAGCAGGTGAAGATGCTCAAGGATCTGGGTTACGACGGCATCGGGCCGGGCGTGGGCGCCGACAGCACGAAGCCAACGATGTGGGCGGCGCTGGACAAATACGACCTCAAAATGACCGGCCTTTACCAGGCCGTGCGCCTGGATGCGACACCGCCGCCCACGGCCGAGAGCTTCCGGCCCGTCCTCGAAATTCTCAAGGGGCGCGGCACGATCCTGATGCTGGCGATCGTTCGGGTCGATTCGCTCAAGCCTTCGTCGCCCGAGGGAGACGATAAGGTCGTCGCGCTGCTGCGTCCGTTGGCCGACCTGGCCGATGAATATGGGGTGCGCATCGCCCTCTATCCCCACATTAACAACTGGGTGGAAAGGGTCGACGACGCGGTGCGCGTGGCTCGAAAGGCGGATCGGAAAAACCTGGGTGTGATGTTTAACCTTTGCCACTGGCTGGCCGTCGATGGCCGGGACCTGGAGGCGACGCTCAAACCCGCCATGCCGTGGTTGTTCGCCGTGACGATCAACGGCGCCACCGTCGGCGAAGGCAAGGGCTGGGACAAACTCATTCAACCGCTGGGCCAGGGAAGTTACGATGTGAGCCGTATCGTGCGCACGCTGGTCCGGTTGGGTTACCGGGGTCCGGTGGGGCTCCAGCTTTTCGGGGTGAAGGGCGACGCCGAGGGTAATCTTCGCCGTTCCATCGAGGCCTGGCGGACGATGACGAAAAACCTGGGCGCGAGCGCCGCCGGAGCGAACTAACGTCTTGTACATGACCGATGGGTAATGTCGATTGCGTTTCCACGAACGAGTGGGGGAAACGAGAAATTGTAATACCACGGGGGGGTATCACCATGAACGACAAACTGAGTCGCCGCGAAATGCTGGGGGCAATGGCTGCGGCTTCGGCCGCCCTTGGCGCCGGGGTGTTCGACTCCCCGGCCGCCGCGCAGGAATCCCCGCGTCGCAATGTTCTGACGCCGTTCGACTACCGCGGCGTACGTTTGCTTCCCGGCCGTTGGCAGAAGCAATACGTCTCGGCGCGGGATTTCTACTATGGTCTTTCCAATGACGACATCCTCAAAGGCTTTCGCGACGCGGCCGGCCTGCCGGCGCCGGGCAAGACCCTCGGCGGCTGGTGCCAGAAAAACAGTTACGTGATTTTCGGCCAGTGGCTCCAGGCCATGGCGCGCGCCGCTCATGCCAATAACGACGCCGAACTGCGCGACAAAGCGGCCTTCCTGATGACCGAATGGGCCAAAACGGTGAATTCGGCCAAAAACATGAAGGACGGAAAGGACATCCTCGGCAATCATTACCGGTTCGAAAAGCTGGTCGGCGGCCTGCTCGACATGCACCTGTACGCCGGGCACCCCGACGCGCTACCCCTGCTCGAAACCATCACGGATTGGGGCATCGCAAACCTTAATCGCGACATCAAGCCCGCCCAAACCCCTCCGCTCACGATGATCGCCGGCACGCCCGGGGAATGGTATACGGTCGCCGAAAATCTATATCGCGCGCACGAAGCGACGGGCAAGGCCAAATATAACGAATTCGCCGAAGCCTGGCATTACACCCCGTATTGGGACAAGTTTGCCGACTCGGCGCATCCCGACGGCGTGCACGGCTTTCATGCTTACAGTCATCTCAACACTTTCAGCAGCGCGGCCATGGCCTACGCGGTCGGCGGCGATTCCAAGTATCTGAAGATCATCCGCAACGCCCACGATTTTTTCCAGAACGTCCAGTGCTTCGCCACGGGCGGATTCGGGCCATCCGAACGGCTCGTTCCGGATGACGGGACGCTCGGCGACTCGCTCGAAACCCGGATCGACCATTTCGAAACGCCATGCGGCTCGTGGGCCGGCTTTAAGCTCTGCCGCTACCTGATGCAGTTCACCGGCGAGGCGCGCTACGGCGACTGGATGGAAAGGCTCCTCTACAACGGCATCGGCGCGGCCCTGCCGATCACGACGGAGGGCCGCAATTTCTATTTTTCCAACTACGGGCTGGGCGGCGGCATCAAGGTTTACGATCCGCGCTATTTCTCCTGCTGCTCGGGGACCTATTTCCAGTGCGTTACCGAGTATCAGAATCTGATCTACTTCAAAGATGCGGCCGGGCTTTACGTTAACCTCTACCTGCCCTCCGAAGCGGCGTGGAAGGTCGGCGACAGCGACGTCAAACTCACGTTGACGACCGAATACCCCGAAACGGAGACGATTTCCCTCGGCCTGCAAACGTCGCGGCCGGCGCGGTTCCCGCTGCGGCTGCGCGTGCCGGCCTGGGCGCGGGATTTCACCGTCCAAGTCAACGGCGCCGGTTACGACGCGGCGGCGAAGCCGGGCGCCTGGGCCACCGTCGACCGCGCCTGGCAGAACGGCGACCGCGTCGAAATCCGCATTCCGTTGCGCCTGCGCCGGCAGGCGGTCGACACGCGCCACCCCGAACGCGTGGCCGTGGTGCGCGGCCCCGTGGTCCTCGCGTGGGAATACGGCTACTTTGCGCTTCCCGTCGTGCCGCGGGAGGAAGATCTGGAAGGCTGGCTGGCGCCGACCGACCAACCGGCGGTCTTTCGCATCGGCCGGCCCGGGCCGGAATACCTCGTTCGGGATTGCTTCCGCCCTTTTTACCAGTTTGCCGAAGGCCGCCACTACCGTATGTATTTCGATCCGAAGCTGCACTGCGAATCGCTGTGGTAGGCGATACCCGCCGGCATCCCGTCGAAGCGGCCGGCGCGTGGATATGGACTTTCCGCGTCGGCCGACGCGTGAAATCGGTTGCGCGGCATCGGCCTTGGCCGGGAGATCCTTTAAGCCCCCGAGGCCGGAGAAGTATGTAATGGAGCCTCGTTTCTTACCGGGATTTTATTTTTCGTAAAACGTATGTTATATACGCCAGCCATGCCCCGAAGGCGATCCAGACGAGCGCCAGCGGCAGGAGGCTCGCCGGGCCATGCGCCAGGCCCAGCCGGGTGCCCCAATTGGCGTCGCTCGCGCCGAATCCCCAGAACAGGACGACTTGCGAGAACATGGGGCTGATCCAGTGCCGGACCGTCTCGGGGCGGTAGAGCACGGCTTCAGCGATCCCGGGATGGGGCTGGGGATCGAGGGCCACGGGCGCGGCGTTGAGCAGCGTTCCGGCGAGCGTCACGACCAGCCACAATCGCATCGGCCAGCGGCGGCGCGAGCGCAGCCAGGGGACGATTCCCAGCGCCAGCAGCGGTAGGGCCGGGATGAGGTGGCGGGGGGCATAGGCAAAACCGCCCCACCACATGTAATAGGCGCTGTTGTAAGCAAGAAAGCCGGCGAAAGCCAGCAGGACGACGAAGGCCTCCAGCCGTTCGGAACGCGTCCCGCGGCGCAACGACCACGCCAGCCCCCCCACAGCCAGCAGCGTCACCGGAAACCAGAAGAACAGCCCCCGGGCGGGATGAAATGTCAACAGCCAGGCGACATCGAGCCGCGGCCGGGTGGCGCCAAACAAGCCGCGAGCCATCGCTGCGCGATACGTGGGATCGGCGATGAGCGAATAGGGCGAGGTGAACGACCTGAACAGCATCCAGGTGTAGGCGAAGTAACCGGCGACGCCGACAAGGCCCCCTGCGACCCAGGGCCACAGGCGCCGCCACCCGGTTGAGCTTGGGGGCGTTTTTGCATCCGGGGCGGCCTGCGCCGCGCCCCCGCCTGGCCCGGCGAGCAGGCCGATGGTCGCCGCCAGTGCCACGATCGCCACCGTGTTGAGGGCGAAGACGGCCAGGCCCATCAGCAGGCCGGCGGCAAACAACCGCCCGGTTCCGGCGCGCCCCGGACGGCGCCAGGCTTCCGATGCCAGCAGCCATGCCGCCAGGGTCAACGCTCCGGCCGGCAGGTAGGGGTAGAAAAGCGTCGCGTATCCCCACAGGGGCGTGGCCGTCAGCCAGGCCACCGCGGCCAGGGCGGCGCGTTCCGGGCCGACACCTTCCCGCAGGAATAACGCGGCGAGCAGCGCGGCCAGCAGGGCCGCCGCCGGGCCAATCGTCAATGCCGTCGTCCAGTAACGGGCGCGCGCGTAATCGATATCGCCTTCGGCCATGCCGCCGATCAAGCGGTACAGGAGGAAGGCCGGCACGCCGAGGACGGGAGTGACGGGACTCTTGTCGCAATAAATGTGGCCGCCGAAAAGCGATTTGTCGCTGGTGGCGAACTCGGGCAGTCCTTCGTAAGCGTCAATGGCGAAAGTTCCGTGTTCGGCCAGGGCGCAGGTCAGGGCGAACTGCGTGTTGACGTTGGCCTTGGGGTGGGTGTTGATGAAATAGGCCGCCGTGACGAAAGCCACCGCGGCGCTCCAGGCGACGGCGCGCCGTGCCAGGATGTCGGCGGGATGGTACGGCGTGGGCGTCCGGTCCGTCATATATTCCTTTCCGCGTGGGATCCGGCACGGGATCCGGCCTCTGGCGAGTGTTATCGTACCGGGCGCGGCGGGGGGAATCAAGACCGGAGACTATGAGCACGACGATGATCGCGACTTTGATTACATTTGCGGTCGCGAGGTATTAAGGGATTACCTGACGCAATCGATGAGGAGCATCGTGCAATCGTCGCGGAAATGGTCGTCGGAGTTGAAAGCGCGGGCTTCTTCGAGCAGACGGCGGACAATCTCGTCGCCCCTGTGACGCGTCAGGTTGGCGAGGGCCGCTTGGAGACGGGGCAGACCGAACAGTTCACGCTCGGCGTTCTGCACTTCGATCAGGCCGTCGGTGTAAAGCAGCAACCGGCTGCCGGGGATAAAGGAAATGGTCTGCTCGTCGAAGCGATTCTCGCGAATGAGGCACAGGGGAAATCCGCCGTCGGTTTTGAGGATGAGGGGCGGATCGTGGCGCGGACCGAAAAGGATCGGCGGACAATGGCCGGCCGAGGCGAAATGCAGCGTGCGGCCGGGCAGATCGAACACGCCGTAAAACATGGTGACGAATTCTCCCGCCGGCACGAATTCGCTCAATTCGGCATCGGTCTGACGGAGCAGGCGCGCCGGCTCGCGCCAATGCGCGCGGCAGGTGCGCAGGATCATCTTGACCATCGCCATAAGGACCGAGGCCGGGGGGCCGTGACCCGAGACGTCGCCGATCGCGATGCCGAGGTGGTCGTTATCCATCGGGATGAAATCAAAGAAGTCGCCGCCGGCTTGGCGCGAGGGGAGGTAAAAGTCGTGGAAGCGCAACTGGTCGACATCGGGATGGACGGTCGGGATGAGGCTGCGCTGGAGGGCGCCGACGGCGTCGATTTCGGCCTCGATCCGTCCCTTGGCGATCCGCAGATCGTCGTAAAGCCGCTTGGTGTGGAGCAGATTGCGGATGCGGGCCAGCAGTTCGACGCGGCTGAAGGGCTTGGTGACGAAATCCTCGGCGCCGGCCTCCAGGCCGCGGCGGCGGTTGTCGCTGTCGTTGTAGGCGGTGATGAGGACCACCGGCAGGTAGGCATCGCCGGTGCGTTCCTTGATCCGGCGGCAGGTTTCGATGCCGTCCATGCCGGGCATCATGACGTCGAGCAGCACCAGGTCGGGCGGACGCCGATCGATTTCGTGGATGGCGGCCTGGCCCGAGGTGGCCGTGCGCACTTCGTAGATGTCTTCATCCAGATGCTCGCACAGGAGTTCCAGGTTGTCCTGAAGATCGTCAACCACCAGGATGGATGCCGGTTCGACCATGGCCGCCGCTTTTCGTGAAGTTAAATTAACATTTGGATTGTAACCACAGGTTGGCCTGGACGTCCATGAAATTTGGCGAAAAACCAACCGATGGATGGATCCGGCGTATTCGTGGGATGCGCCTCGCGCCGGAGCGGGGATGCGTATAAAGATCTTGCTTTCGCGGCAGTCCGGGATGAAGATGCCAACTTAATTGACCAGCGCGATCGGGTTCGGCGTTCCCGATCAGGATATCCGGACAGTCGGCATTCCGCGGCGGCGCCCTGTCCGCGGCGCTGCCGTGTGCGAGCCGCGCCGCCGCGAACGGAACGCGGCGGTCACGCTTCGAAGAAACGCCATTCTTATCATAATGCAAAGGCGGATCGTGACAATCATGATGACATCCATGATGCGAATACATCTCGCCCTGTTTGCCGTGGCCATGGCCGGCCCGACGACGCACGCTTCGGCGTTGACCGTGCGCGTGGACTCGGCCGGCGGCGCGCCGCGGCTGGTCGTCAACGGCCAACCCGTGCGCGGCCGCATGTTCTGGGGCGGGCCCGGCTCGGCGCCGATCCGAATCTCGCCGGAATGGCAGGAGGTGGCGTTCGAATTCACCGCCAGGGGCAGCGCCACCGATGGCACGATGCAACTGCGCTTTGGGCAGGAGCCGTGCAACGTTTATCTGGACGATATTCACGTGACCGACCTCGACGGCGGGACGGATCTCATCGCGCCGACCGCGTTCGAGGGCGGCCCCGACAGTTATAAACCCGACTGGACCTACTGGCCGACCGATGGATCGAAGCCGGCCGGCACGGTCGAGGTGACTCCCGGAGCCGGCCGCGGGGGATCGGCGGCCCTGCATGTGAAATTGACCGAGGCCGCCGCGGGCGCGCGATACGGCTTTCACGTCTACCATCAGCAAAACCTGAACATCACCGAAGGCCATCGTTATCGCGTGTCGCTCTGGGCGCGTTCGGAGCCGGCGGGCAACCTGATGATCGCCTTTTACAAGCCCGGCGAGCGGTTCGTGCCCCTGGGCGGTCCGCCCGATTGCTTCACTTCT
>JAMCWS010000188.1 GCA_023480605.1 bacterium | reverse complement strand
GCCATAGCTTCACGTCGAACGGGCGCGGAAACAACTCCGGTTTGGCGCCGTAAGCCGTCGAGGCCCGCCCCGTCAGAATGAGGCGCGCCCGGCGGACCGCCCGGCACTTGCCGGCGAGGCTTGCCACATCGAAGCGAATGATGGGCCGTGCCAGTTCGGTCTGATCGCGTCCCAATTGAAAGTATGTCAGCGCGCCCCAGTTGCCTTCCTCGCGCGGGCTGGATTCTCCGGACGCCGCCGCGCCGCGCAGGTAACCATCTTCGCTGCGGTAAGAAGGATTGGCGCCGTTCGCGTCGGAAACGCCCGACACGAAGACCGCCGTCTCGGCGCGGGCGCCGAACATGACGGCCCCCAGGAAACAGGCCCAGGCCACCCCCACGTTCGCTCGCAATCTTAAGTTGCACGGGCATCGACGCGAACACAATGGACTCATGGATTCCAACCTCGGATCAGGGGCGTTCCCCGGCATTCATGACGTGGCGCGCAAGGAAGGCGACGATTTCCCGCCGGGCCGCCGCCAAGTCCTCGGGATTCGCGCCTTGGAATTCATGCCCGGCGCCCCGAAGCGTCACCATTTTGTTCTCCACCCCCGCCTCGCCCAGTCGCCGTGCCATACGCACCGATTGTGCGTAAGGGACATCGGTATCCTGGTCGCCGTGCAGAAACAGCGTCGGCGGATACGCCGCGTTCACGTTGAGGATCGGCATGTAGGGCGTGAAGGCTTTCACTTGGCCGGCGGGGTCGAATCCGGCCACCTCCTTCGGCCATCAGGATCCCGATGCAAACCGTGAAGCGTGGCCGGCGTATCGTCATCGTGCGCGCACCCCTCGGGCGATTGGGATCGGGGCAACCCCGAACGGTTCGTTCACGTTCATAATGGTTTGTGTATTTTGCGAAGTCGATGGTTGGCTGTCACGCAAAAACCGTCCGGCATTACCGTAAAAAGGCCGGCGCCCGAAAGCGCCGGCCAATGCAAATCCATTGGGCTCGTCAAAACCAAGTGGCGACCCGATTTATTTGCCTTCGGCGGCCAGCTCGTCGGCCGTCTTGTAGAAAAATTCGGAGCACTTCTGAAGGTCGGGCACCGAATCTTCCCAGTTGTATTCGTATTCGGCGGAGAATCCGCCCTTGAAACCCTGGCGCTTAAGTTCCGCCAGAAGAGCCTTGACGTTGCCGACGCCCGTCCCCCAGGGCACGTCGTGCGCGCCCTTGCCCATCCGTTCGAGATCCTTGAAATGCAGGCTGATGATGTGGCCTTGGAGTTTTTTCAAGCATTCGAGCGGATCGAGCCCCGACCGCATCCAGTGGCCGGTGTCGGCGCACGAACCGATGCGATTGCTGTGGCCCTTGATGGCCGCCAGCACCGTTTCGGGATTCCAGTAGTGCGAGGGCTCGGGGTGATTGTGGATCGCCACGTCGATCTTGAATTCCTCGGTCAGTTTGTCGAGCGTGTCGAAGTCTTCGGCCTTGGGTTCGGCGACGACCACGCCGATGCCCAACTGACGGCAGAACTCGAAGATCCTGCGCCATTCGTCGGGATTCGCGCCGTTGACGACGCCGTAGGCCTGCATGGTGACGCCGGCGGCGCGGCACTTGTCGATCATTTTCCGGCGCGCTTCGGCGGACATGTCGTGGCGCGTGAGGGTCGGGTCGTCGGGGGCCAGTTTCTGGCCGGGGAAAACCTCGATGTAGCGCATCCCCGACGCGACGGTTTTGTCGACCGCCTCATAAAACGTGAAGCTTTTAAACGTATAGACCTGGGCGCCCAGGTGCCAGCCCAGTTTCTCGGCGCCCGCCGAAGCCGGAGTTTTGGTTGCTTGCGCGGTCACAATCGTGTTACCTCCCCAAAAGAAGATAGTCAGGAGCAGCAGGGGTATTCCCGCCGTCCGCAGTCGGTGAAGCTGACTCGATATGAGCATGATTCGAACCGGCGGTAACCGCCGCCACGGATTGTGGAATAGGCCGTCAGGTTGTTGGATACCTTCAGGATTTCGCGTCTTGCCGGGCCGGTGGCGCCGGCCGCGTCTCTTGCTCCGCCCGCGGCTTCGCGCGCCCCTTCGCCGGCAACGGCTTGCCCGTCTTCTTGTCCCACTCGACTGTCCGTACCTTGAGGCGATGCTCCCCGTGGCAATCGGTGCAGACGAGTTGCCTGGCGTCGAGTTTCTGCAGGCCGCGCCGCTGCCACAAGACGATCACATCGATCGCCGCCGCGTTGTGATCGGGGTGGCACTGGCGGCATTTGGGCGCGATGGCCTCGCGCGCATACATGACTTCCGGCGGAGTGATGTTATTCTCGTCGCCCGAATGCGCCATCGACTCGCCATGGCAGCTCAGGCAGGTAACCCCCGCTTTATCGTGCGCCACCGCGAACGGCTCTTCCAGGTAATTGGCATGGCAATCGTGGCAAATGAGTTTACGCAAATTCGCAGGCTTGGCGCTCGTCGTGGCCTCGTCGAGCAGCAGCGGCGCCGCCTTGTCAACCGTCAGGGGGGGCGGCCCGCCCGGGTTCGGCCCGGCCGGCCCGGGAGCGGCCCAAACCACGTCCCCCAAGCCCGCCGTCATCACGCAAGTCAGCGCCCAAAGACGAATCGCCGCCCAGGGGCAACCTCTACACATATTCCCACCTCTTCAGCCACTCGTAATCGGCCGGCAGGCTGTTCCACGCCACTTCCATAGCCGTGTCGAGCGCGGCTTTTTCCGTCTCGTCGAGTTCGCGGTGCTCCTTGATCGCCAGGGCGACGTTGTCCACCTGCTGCACCGAGACCATACCGGGGATCGGCGCGGTGATGGCCGGATTGCACAAAATATAACGGATGGCCAGCCGGGCCAGGCGGTTGTCTTCTTCGAATGTCGGGCTGTCGGGCGCGCTGTTGCCCTTGAACAACGAATTGCTCGCGAAAGGTTTGATGCCGAGGAAGCCGCAGCCGCACTTCCGGACCGTGTCAAAGAAACTCTCCTTGGGCAGCACCTTCGACTTCGCGGTGTAGGGCGAGACCACTACCTCGATCTGCTCCGGGAAGGTGTTCATCATGTATTCGAGCCAAAGCCGGTCGTGCGACGAAACTCCCGTGGCCCGCGCCCGGCCCGACTTCCTGGCCAGTTCGAGCGCCTTGGCGATCTGTTCGGACTCACGCTCGTCGTGCGCCATGATGTGCTTGCCGTCGGGCGCGGTTTTGCCGTCCTGCATGCCGGTGATTCGCCACAAATCCACGTATTCCTCCCCCGTATCCTTGAGGGATTTGTCGAAGGTCTCCATCAGTTTGGCGGCCGTCCGGTATTCGGGGTTGCGCGACTCGTGTTCGGCCGGCGACCACCCCAGATACATCTGCTCGCGCCGACCTTTGAGCGCCCGGCTGTAAGCGGCGATCTCCAGTTCGCTGCAGGCGTCGACGTAATTGATGCCCCGCTCGATGCATCGCGAAACCACGTCGGCGCGGTTTTTCTGGAATTCGGGCCGGCTGATGTCGCCGCCCCAGCCCGCATTCTTTTCGCCGCCGATGAACATATCGACCCGTTTCCAGTGCCCGCCCAGGCACGCGGCCGACACCATCAGGCCCGTTTTGCCCAGCCGGCGGTATTCCATCTCGGGATTGTAGGAAAGTATGCCGCTCGTGTCGGCGCCGCCCGGATTGGCCGCGCGGATGATTTGGGTGGGCGTGAATCCCAGGGCCACCCCCGCCGCCAGCGCGGCTCCGCCGCGGATAAAGTCACGGCGCGTCAAACCGTGCTCGCCCACTTGTTCATTTCCATGCCCCATGGTTCCGTCTCCTTGGTTGAAATATCGCGAGGCTGAATGTGATGTGCTACGCCGGTTCGTGGGAGACGGCGGCCGTGGGGGCGGCCGGAAAAACGCCGCCCCGCACTTGCCGAAGCCGGGCGCCTTGGCCGCGTTCAGAACCGCCGGTAGCGATTGCCCCGGATCAGTTTGTCGGCCTTCGGGTCGTTGGTCACCCGCATGTTTTCGCCGTCCCATTCGATCGGCCCTTCGGCCCGCAAGGCGACGTTGCCCAGCAGGATCATCTCGGTCAAGGGACCGGAGTGATCGAAATTACTGCCGGCCGGCATCCCGCCCTTGCAGGCTGCGATCCATTCCTTGTAAGGATCGGATTCCGGGACGCGCGGAATGGTTTTCGGCGGGCGATGCGGCAGGAACGCGCGCATGGCCGATTCGGGGATCAGGCGCGGACTGTGGCAATAATCCGAGTCGTCCATGATGATCCCCTTGTCGCCGATGAGGATCTGGCCGCCCTTGGGCATTTCGCGGTCGGGGTCGAGTTCCTTGGGACGCGGCGGCATCTTGCCGCCGTCATACCAAACCAACTTGAGCGGAGGCATGTCGCCCCGCGCGCCGAACTCGTAGGTGATGATCGACCACTCCGGCGCGGTTTCCTTGTTGATCCCCGAACTGGTTGCTTCGATCCGTTTCGGATTATCGAGCTTGAGTGCCCAGAACGCCGCGTCCATGAGGTGGCAGCCCATGTCGCCCAGCGCGCCGCAGCCGAAGTCCCACCAGCCACGCCAGTTGAATGGCATGTAGGCCTCATTGTATGGCCGGTAAGGGGCGCCGTTGAGCCACAGGTTCCATTGCAGCGGATCGGGGACGGCCATCTCTTCGGCCGGCCGGTCGATGCCTTGGGGCCAGATGGGTCGATTGGTCCAGATATGCACCTCGCGCACCTTGCCGATGGCGCCGGCGTCGACCCATTCCTTAAGCAGCCGCGTGCCTTCGTTGGCGTGGCCCTGGTTGCCCATCTGCGTCGCCACGCCATGGCGGCGGGCCGCCAGGGTGAGTTGGCGCGCCTCCCAGACGGTGTGGGTCAGCGGTTTTTGCACGTAGACGTGCTTCCCCATCGAAATGGCCATCATCGCCGCGGGAAAGTGGACGTGGTCGGGCGTCGCGACGACGACGGCGTCGATCTTGTCGTCCATTTCCCGCAGCATCCGGCGGTAGTCCCAGTATTTGGGCGCTTTGGGGTGTTTGGCCCAGCCCTCCGCGGCGCGGTTGGCGTCGACGTCGCACAAGGCCACGATGTTCTCGCCGCTGACGCCTTCGATGTCCGAGGTGCCCTTGCCGCCGCAGCCGACGCAGGCGATATTGAGTTTTTCCTTCTCAGCCAGCCGCCGGGGGCGGCGGACCGATGTCGCGCGGGCAAGGTCGGTTGGCCGCATCGAAATGCGGCTGCAACCCGACATGCCGACCATCGCGGCCGTCGCGCCCAGACCCACACACTTCAAAAAATGCCTTCGTGATTGGGAATCAGAACTCATCGTTTCGCGTTCCTTTACTGAAAGTAATGCAATGTGCGGCCATCATAGATTTCCGCGTTTGCAGACACAACAATTTTAATGCGCCCGATTCGTGCCCCGGCGCATCTCTGAATTCTCTCTCAGATCAGATCCTCTGTTCCCAAAATCGGGCCGACATTCCGAGCGTTGGACCCAGTCCCGAAGGGACGGTTGCCTTCAGCCCGCCATGGCAATGACGGGATGGATGGCCGCCTCGCCCCAAAAGTCCCGTCAGAGACGGATGATGGGAGCGAAATCCCCTCATCATTCGTCCCTGATGGGACTCCGGATCGATCATCGATCGGTTACCC
>JAMCWS010000165.1 GCA_023480605.1 bacterium | reverse complement strand
TATAGCGGCCACATGGATATCTTCATCCGGCCGGGCGAGATCATCGAGGTGGCCCCGCCGGCCGGCGAGGAAGCCAAGGCGCCCATCCCCACGTCGCAACTCGAAGAGAAACTCGACAAGAGC
Source organism: bacterium (assembly GCA_023480605.1). GTDB lineage: Bacteria > Sumerlaeota > Sumerlaeia > MVZB01 > MVZB01 > JAMCWS01. The sequence continues at coordinate 5,486 of JAMCWS010000165.1, read as the reverse complement.
ATCGAGGAACTCGAACTCTCGGTCCGTTCATTCAACTGCCTCGAAGCCGCCGGCATCAAGACCATCCGCGACCTGGTGCAGCTTGGCGAAAGCGACATGCTCAAGTATCGCAACTTCGGGCGAAAGTCGCTGACCGAAATCAAGAACATCCTTCACGAGATGGGGCTGAGCTTCAATATGAAGCTCGACGAGACCGGAATGCCGATCATGACCGGCGAGGAAAAAGAATAATTCGACGCGCATTCCGCGGCGCCGGTCCGCGCCGGGCGATGCAATTCCAGGACTAGCGTAAGAGAATCATGCGACATCGTAAACATACCAGCAAACTCAACCGTACGAGCGAACATCGCGCCGCCATGCTGCGCAACCTGGCCATCGCCCTCGTAACCAACGAACGGATCCGGACGACCCATGCCAAGGCCACCCAGTTGCGCCCCTTTCTCGAGGGACTGGTGACCCTGGCCAAGGAGGATACGGTGGCTGCACGCCGGCTGGCCATGGCCCGCGTCGGCGACCGCAACGCAGTGGTCAAGTTGTTTTCCGATATCGCCCCGCGGGTGGCCCAGCGGGCGGGTGGATACCTGCGGATCGTCAAGGACGCGCCGCGCGTGGGCGACGGCGCCCTGATGTCCTACGTCGAGTTTGTCGACCCGGCTCCCCAGGCCGTCCCCGGCGAGGAAAAGCCCGCGGCGCGCAAGACGATCAAGCAGCGGTTGCATGAGCGGCGCAAGGAAATGGCCAAAATCCGCCGCTAAAGATTGAATGCTTGCCTGTGGCCCCGTATTCTCATTAACATAAAGCCCGCCGGTCTTTCCGGCGGGCCTTGTGTTTTCGTGGGTCGAAGACGGATTATTGGGAAATTGTGTTGGTTTTTCGCCACGTTGTGCGCGGCTTGCGCCGTGCCGCATTTCGGACGGAGCGATTCCCGCCTCGGCCCAATCCTGCGTCGTCGACGATGGGAACCGTGAAGCATATCAAGCGTTTTCATTATCCACTCTTTGACCTGCTCCTGCTGGCCGTTGCGTTGGGCTTGGGTTTCCAGGTGCTGGCGTCGGCCTACGGCTGGGCCCACGGCAACTGGCTGAGCGGCGTGATGGACGTGCCGCCCAACGAATCCGTTCCCTTCATGATCGCTGGTTTCGGGCTATTACTGCTGGCCGGGGCGATCATCTACCTCTGGAACCTCGACACCTTCGCACCCACCCGGCGGCGCTTCTGGGTCTTTCTCAACGCACTGGCGCCGGTGCTCTTCCTGGGGATCTGGCTGACGGGTTGGGACGTCAGCGCCTCCATCAGCCAGAACATGACTTACGTCTCGAAGATCCTCGTGCCGCTGGTGATCCTCGTGCCGCCGGTCGCCCTGCTGGCGGGCGAAAAAATCTTGGGGGCGATTTGCCTGCGACTGGGCCAATGGGCCGAAGAACGCGGCTGGCGCCCCTTGGCCATGCGGCTCTTCGCCGGCCGGCTTTGCTGGGCGCCGGGCGATGCGGCGGTCCAGCGGGCGCTCGGGTTCCTGTGTTACGAAGAGGACGAGTTCGCGGCCGCCCTGAGCCGACTGGAACTGCTGGGATCCCTCGCCGGCGCCGACGAGGTGCGGGTGCGGGCGCTCGACCAATGCTACCGTGCCCTGGGCCGCTACCGCGAGGCGCTGCAATGCCTGCTGCGGCTGCGCGATATCCAGCCGCAGACGCCGGGCCTGGATCGCCGCATTCTCGACGATTACCTGCGGCTGGACATGAACCAGGAAGCCCTCGACCTGATCGAATCGGGGCGGGTCAAGGAAGATTTCGACCTGCTGCTCCTGCGCCAGAAACTCAACGTCAAACTCCGCAACCACGCCCAGGCCCTTAACCTGACGGCGCGGATCGCCCGCCAGGAAGCCGCCCCTTTCAAGCGCTCGGTCCGGTTATACGAGGAATTGCTCGACCTGCTGCCCGACAACATCGAAATCAAAATTTCGCTCGGCATGCTGCTGCTCAAGGAAGATATCCCGGGGCGCCGCCCGGAGGGGGCCGCACTGATCGAAAAAGCCTGGCTGATGGACAAGCGCCGCCTCAACCTGGCCCGCGAACTCGCCCATTATTATTGCGCCAACCGCGATACGGAACGCGCCGTCGTCTTCATGGAATCCCTCGTCGAGGGGGGGGACACCGATCCGGAAATATACCTGCGTTACGACCAGATCCTCGAGGCCGACGGCCAGATCGAACACGCCCTGAGCGTCGTGCGGCGGATGGTGGAGGTGCTGCCCGAGGACTGGCGCGGCCACGCCCACCTGGCCCGTCTGCTGCTGGATCGGGGCGAGTTGCCCGCGGCCGAAACGGCGTGCCGCGAGGCCGACCTTCGCGCCCCCGGCAAGGACGATCCGCTCTTGCAGCACCTGCGCAAAGACATCGAGCGCCTGGAACGCGAGCGGATGGTGACGGCCATCGCCGAAGACCTGGATGCCAACGACGGCGAGGCCGACGAATGGGACGACGAACGCGTCGACAAGCGGCTCGAATTGATCCGGCAACTGATCACGATGGAGCGGGTCGACCAGGCGATCGATCAGTGCGAACGCCTGCTTGAAGGCCGCCCCGATATGGCCGGGGCGGTCGAGGAGCTGATAAAAGACGGCCTCAGGCACGTTCAGCAGGGCTATCGGCTGCGCGACTACCTGGGCGACATCTTTTTTCAGCAAGGGCGCTACGACGAGGTGCTGGAAGTCTACCGCCTGATGGCCGGCCAGTCGCTCCAGCCCGAAACCGTGCTGATCGAGGGGTGCCGGAAGATCCTCGGGCGCGCGCCGGACCATATGGAGTCGCGCCGCGAACTGGCCCTCGTGCTGCGGGGACAAAACGACTGGACCGGCGCCATGGACGTCCTGACCCCGCCCCTGACCGGCGGGAATCCCGCCATGGCGCCCGAGGACAAGGCCCTCTGGGTCGAAGCCGCCTACCGCCTTGACCGGCTCGACGACGCCGCGCGCGTCGGCGTTCCCCTGGCCGACCAGCTCATCGGCGAGGTGGGCTACGTCATGATGCTCATCGACCTGTTGCAGGACAGTGGCCAGTATGAGACCGCGTATGATATTTACCAGAAAGCCAGGGCCGCCAATCCCGACGACCGGCGCCTCCAGTCGATCGAAAACCAGGTGATCGCCAACGAGCGCCATCATCGGTTGATGGCGCTCCAGCAGCGCCACCAAGCGGGCACGATCACGGCCGCCGAGCATTTCCAGAAGGCCGAACTCCATCACCAGCTTGAACAACTCGACGAGGCGATCACGCACTTCCAACTCGCCGCCGACGATCCGGCCCTCTCCCCTTACGCGCTGGCCAAAATGGCCGCTTGCCTTTGCGAGCGGGGAATGCTCGATCTGGCGCAGGAGACGCTCCAGCCGATCGAGCTGACGCGCGACATCGCCCAACAATATCCGGAAATCAAGGAATTATTTTACATCGTCGCCCGCAACCTGGAGCGCACGAAGCGCTATCGCGACGCGGCCCAGATCTACAAACGGATTTTCCGCGCCGACGCCGCTTATCGCGACATCGTCGAGCGCCTCGAACGCTTTTCCTGATGGGCGCCGGCGGGTCATTCCTCGGCGGGACCGAGCACATCGCCGAGTTGGATTCCACGGCCATTGACGAACGATGGGGCGTCCATCAGCTTTTTACCCCCCGGTTTGACGGCCGTCACCAGCAGGTGGCCGTCGCCCGTTCGGACGGTGAAACCGAACCCCTTCTTGAACGAACTGACCGTTCCCGGCGCGGCCTTGTTCATGTCGCCCAGTTCCGCGGCTTCGTTTTCCCAGAGCGGCTCGGCCTGGACGATGTGCAACAGGATACGGCCGTTGACATACGTATACGCCCCCGGCCACGGAGTCATCGCGCGCAGGCGATACATGATATCCATGGTCGTATCGCCCCATGGGATTTGCCCTTCCTCTTTAGCGATCGGCGGGGCGAAGGTGGCCAACCGGTCGTCCTGGGGCACCGACTCGACCGCGCCCTTTTCCCCGATATCGTCCAGGACGCGGATGAGCATGTCGGCCCCCAATACGGCCGTCATGTTGCTGACCGAGAGGGCGTCGTCGTCATCCAGGATGTCGACTCGCTGCTGGGCGATGATCGGGCCGTTGTCGAGTTCTTCGGCCAGCAGCATGATGGTGACGCCCGTTTCGCCGCGGCCGTCGAGAATGGCGCGCTGGATGGGAGCGGCGCCGCGATACTCGGGCAAAAGCGATGGATGAATGTTCAGGCACCCCAACCGCGGCGCCTGGAGCACCTCGGGCGGCAGAATCCGGCCGTAGGCGGCCACGATGGCCACGTCGGCGCCGGCGTCGCGTATCAACGCGGCCACCGGTTCGCGCTTGAGACTTTGAGGCTGGATGACGCGCAGGCCGTGCTTTTCGGCGAGCGCCTTGACGGGCGAAGCCTCAACCTTCCGGCCGCGCCCCCGGGGCCGGTCGGGTTGGGTGACGACCAGGCAAACCTCGTGGGGGCTGTCGATGAGGCGTTCCAGTGCCGGAACCGCGAATGCCGGCGTTCCCATGAATACGACTTTCATGCCCGTCCTGCCTTCTCCCGCCGGTTTGCGTGCGCCCGCTGCCTGCGCCCGCCACGCGCACCCTTTTCGCTCGGTCACGGCGTCGCGGCACGGCCGGCATGTTTCCCTCACTCATCTTAAATCCCCGGTGGGCGGCTGTCAAAAGATCTGTGCCGCTGATAAAGATCTGCGCCGCGCAGCACCCGCGCGGCCCTTTTCCGGAAGCGGCCGTTTGTGAAATAATAAGCCTCGTGGATCGAAAGGACTCAACGCCCATGGCGGACTCGCCTCTGGCTGGTATTAAAATCCTCGTCGATGCCGACGCCTGCCCGGTCAAGGACCTGATCGAACGGGCCGCCGCGCGCCACGGCGTCAAGGTCTGGATGGTCACCTGCACGGCGATGCGGGAGCGCCCGACGCCCCGCCTTCGCCTCGTTCGGGTGCCGGACGGCCCTGACGCCGCAGACGACTGGATCGTCGCACACTGCGCGGCCGGCGACATCGTTGTCACCCAGGATATTCCCCTCGCCGCGGCGGCGCTGGCCCGGGGATGCGGCGTGATCGAAAATCGCGGAGACGAATTGACCGCCGCCAACATCTCCGCCCGTCTGGCGATGCGCAACCTGACGGCCGACCTGCGCCAGCAAGGATTGCTCGACGAGTCGGGTCCACGTCCGCTGAGCCGCAAGGACCGCGAGGCATTCGCACGCACGCTCGGGCGCCTCCTCGATCAGCGCCGGCGCGCGCAAAACGCGGAGACGTGAGGCCCGGCGATCCGCCCTCGCCGCTGAGAAAATCAATTATCTGGCGGGCCGCTTTTTTTCGGCGAAAGGCCGTATCGCATGGCCGGAAAATTGCTTCTATACCATGGACCAAGGGCCTTACGAAACCTCGGACCGGTTGGGCGGTCCGGCATAATCCCGCGCCGAAAGCAGCCACTATGGAACCCCTCG
>JAMCWS010000192.1 GCA_023480605.1 bacterium | reverse complement strand
AAACAAAAAACAGACGTGTGAACTTCGGGTTGGACACGGAACTTTTCACATGCGCCGCGAATCGCCCGGCTGCCCCGCACCGATTCCCGACGGCGTTTTCGTTGAGACACACAAACCCCATGTTTCGATGTATCTTGTACCAAAGTGGTACAAAAGTGCAATCAAAATGAGACTGCGCCCTCATAAATTATTCGCCCCCCGTTCCCGCATCCACGCGGCCGCCGGGGGCGCCTCAACGGGCCGGTTCGGCCATCGCCCAGCGCAGCAACAGGGGCAGCACGATGTCGCTGAACGGCGTGTCCTCGGCTCCGCTGTCCCACAGCAAGTGGTCGATCACCACCACGTAGCCCTTCCCCGCGGGCAGCAGCGACAACGCCGGCCCATACGCCGCACCGTTCGTGTCGGTCAGGCTGTAAACAACCGTCCCCTGACCATCGCGGCCGATCATCGGGAAAAACGGGGCCGAGATCATCGACGCCATCGGAATGCGCCGCGGCAGGCCGTGAAGACCTTCGGGCAGCAGCCCCTGGCGCTGAAAGAAAAACTCCTCGGCCGTGTTGGGCGGGTGATCGAATGCCTTGATGCCGCGCGGCTGGGGATCGGCCGGCCGGATCGTCAGCACGGCCCACTGTCGGGCCGCGAACGAGGCGCCCGGATCGGGCGCGCCCCCCTGGCGGCGGAACGTCCCCAGGTCGTTGCGCACCGCCGTCCGGAAGGCTCCGCCGCGCGACAGCACAATCAGCCGCCCGCCGTTCCTGACGTAGCTGGCCAGCGTCCCCGCCGCATCGCCCGGTTGCCCGAGGGTTTCCAGATACTCGCCCACCGGGTCCACCGACACCACGACCGGATAACTGGCCGGCGTCAGCCGCGCCGGATCGGCCCACGCGTCCGGTTCGAGGGTCGTAAACGGGGCGCCCAGCGCGAAGGCCGCCGTTTCCACCCGCCGGACGTCATCGAGGTAGGTGGCCCGGTAGGTTTCCTGCCCCGCCACCTGGGGCAACAGGGCCACCGTGTCGGCCTCGGCGGCGGCGCCGGTCAGGCGGGGATAATGGTAAGGGAACTGGATTGCGCCGATGCGGCCGACATCGAAACCCAGCATGTCGCCCGAGGCGGATTCGAGCACCATCCGGCGGCCGTTGAGTTCGCGCAGCAGGCCGCTGAGGCGTTCGCCGCTCGTGGCCGTCACCCGGCAGAACAGTTGCGCCATGGCCGGTTTGGGGCGTTTGAATTCCAGCGACACCGGCCGCGGGGGATATACGCCGAGTACCTCGTTCATCGGCAGCGTATACTGCTTGCCCTCCACGCCTTCGAAATAAAGCCGCTGGCCGAGCACGTAACTGGGCTTGGCCGTCGTCAGGCGCCCCTGCGTGAGGAGCAGGCAATCCTGCAGCGGGGTCGGCCGGGTCGACACGGGCAGGCCGTAGAGGAGGTGCGGCGCCGGATCGGCGGCCGAGGCGTCGCCCGCCGCGACGCTCCGGCGGAGACGATCCCCGCGGCCATCGGCCAGGTGCCAGCCGCCCGGGAAGAGCAATCCGCGACAGTCGTCCCAACTCAGCGAGTAATCGCCGAAGGGAGTATCGAGACGGATTCCGTCGCCCCGCATGTCGATGACGCGACCCCAAACCCGGTCGCCGTCTTCACTGACGAGCAGAGCCGAAGCCAGGTCGAATTCGCTGGGCGGCCGCGGGGCCGTCTGCCGGGTCAGCTTGAGATTAAACGCCAGCCCGTAACCCATTTCGGGCGCGCCGGGGGGTTGCCGGAGGTGCACGGCCAGGATGTTGGCGCCCGGCTGGATCAGGGGAGTGACTTCGAACTCGGCGATCGAAAACTTCCTGTTGCCGGCCAGATGGAGCGGATATTCGTTCAGGCTCATCTCGACCGGTTCGCCATTGGTGGCCAGCCGCAGCACGGCACGCGCCAGCGTCCCCGGCTGGTCGATTTTGAACGACTGGCGAAAGAGGTATCCGCCGCCGCGGCGCGCGGCATCCTCGGATTCGTTGGCCCAGCAGAAAATGGCATGGTTGAGAAACGGGAGCAGCACGGTGTTGGTTGTGGCGACCGGCCGCTTCCAAGGGGGACTCTGGCCGAAGGCCCGCCGCCAGTCGGGGGGCGGGGGCACGGGGTCGGCGTAATCGCCCAGGCGGTAATATTCCATCGCCTCGGGCCGGCTGCCCAGCCATTCGGTGGTCAACGGCTCATGGACGATTTTTTGAATGAGAGAAAAATCCGGCGGATCGGGCGCGGCCGTGAAGCGATACAGCCGGCCGGGGCTTTCGCGGGCGAAATCGCGCGGCGTGTCGAACTGAATATCCTTGAGCGGAAAGGCCTCGCGATCAAAGGTCCAAACTTCGGCGTCGATGCCCGGCGTGAACAGGCCGGCCAACGACGCGCCCCGCGCGCCGCCCGCCGCCAGGCACCAGAATGCTCCCCCCGTCAGAAGCAAAAGAATGATGCGATGATTGAAACGAGGCTCAGGGGTTCGCGGCGCGTTTCGGGTGAGATGCAAGTTTCAATTCCGGACCAGGTCGTTCTTGAGGTTCCGATCTTCGAGATCGTAGAGTTTGACGCGCGCGGCCTTCGCCGCCCCCGACTCGGCGGCGGCCTCGATGGCCTGGTGGTAGAATACCATGGCCTGCTGGGGATTGTTCAATTGATCGATCAGCAAATCGCCCACGGCCAGTTCCAGCCAGGCGCGTATCTCTCCGTTTTGCTCAACCTGGGCCTGCTTTGCAAGCAAATTGTAGATTTCGTTGGTGACATTGGCCGGCGGCGCCGGCGCGCTCTTCATCCGGTCGACGGCGGCCCGGGCGGCCTCGGGCAGCAGATCGCGCGACCCCTCCAGCGCCGTCAGGCCGCGCAGCGCGGCTAGCGACTCCGGCCAGTCGCCGCGGCGGACGCAATAGACCAGGTGGAGGGCTTCCCAGGAATTGCCGGCGTAGCGGTCGAGTCGGTCCAGTTGACGGGTCACGTGCTCGCGTTCGGCCGCCGTCAGGGCCTGTTCGGCGGCACGCCCCGCGCAACGCTGGTAGTAGTCGCGGGCCTGGCGGAAATCGGCCCACTCGGCGTAATTCAGGTCGGCCATCTGCAGCCGGGCGCGCGTGGCCAGAGGCGACTTCTCGTCGAGTGTGATGACGCGGTGGAAAAATTTCCAGGCTTCGCTGGCCCGGCCGGCCGTGAACGCGTCGTCTCCCTTGAGGTAATAGCGGGCCTGCTGCACCATCGGCAGGTCGCCGAGCGAGGCGTTTTCGGCCGACAGGCGCTGGATTGTCTGGTCAAACTCGCGCAGGCCGGCGATCAGCGCCTCGTCGCCTTTGGCGGCCATCTGCGTCTTGATCCGTTCCAGTTGTTCGAGAACCTCGTTGGGAAGCGAATCCGGCCGTTCGCTTTTCGGCCGTGTCGACACCCACTGAATCGGCGAAGCCGGGGGGGCGCTCTCGGCGACCGATTCATCTGGCTCCGTCTCGGGCAGCCAGTCGGCATTTTCCACCGGGTAGTGCAGTTGGGCCTGAATGATGCTTTCGACGTCGGGCCGGTTGCTCGAAAAGCCCGACAAGCCCTTGTCGAAGATGGTTCCCCCCGTCAGTGGGTTGGCCGGCAGCATCTCCGCCACCGAGACGCCCTCGGCGGGGAGCATGGCGCCGGTGACGGCCGGTTCGGCCAGTTTCCGGGCCAATTGCACATCGGGCTGGCGCGCCGGCGGCACGAACGAAAGGATCAGAAGACCGGCCGCGGCCGCCGCCCCCGCCCACCACAACGGCCGCCGCGAGGCGGAGGCCGGCCGGACGCCCGCCAGCCCGCAATCCAGCACCGGGGCGGGCGGCTGCTCGTCCAGCCGCGCCATGACGCGGCCAGCCAGGTCATCGAAATAACCCGGACCGGGGTGTGCGACCTCGGCGTGATCGCGCAGCAGGCGGGCGATCTGATCATTCTTTTCGAAATACTCGCGACAAGCGGGACAGCCGGCCAGGTGGTCTTCGACGCGCGCCAGGGTCGAAACCGGCAGGCTCAACCGGCAATAATCCTCGTAATAGAACTGGACCCGTTCGCAGCGCATCGGTTTATGTGCATCCTGGGCATAAGGGACAATCAACGGCGGGCGTGGCCGCCATCGACCCCGGCAATCCATGCACTTATATGACTGGCGGGTGAAACGCAAGGTTTGCCGGGATCTGGCCGGGGCGTGAATGATTTACGGATGATCGACATTGGCCAGGCAATCCGGCGCCGCCGCGGCCGATCGCGAGCCGAATTTCCAATTCTTGACCAGGTGGGCGAGCCGGCGCTGGAGCTTCTTGCGCGCCTTGTGGATGTTGAACTTGACGGCTCCCTCGCTGCAATCCATCGCCGAGGCCACTTCCTTGATCGACAGCCCTTCGATCTCGAACAGCACCATCGCCATTTTCTGGCGTTCGGGCAATTCGGTCATCGCCAGTTCGATCTCGTCGCGCACCTCGCGCCGGACGGCTTCCTCGCGGGGATTCCCCCCCGCCGAACCGGCGAAAACGATCACGTCTTCGTCAGGCTCGAAGCCCTCGGCCATTTCATAGAGGCGGTTGCGCCCCTTTTTCACGCGCCAAGTCTGGACCTGGTTGACCGCGATGCGCATCACCCACGACGCGAAGCGATCCGCATCTTTGAGACTCGGCAGATGGCGAAACAGGCGGATCAGCGTCTCTTGCACGACTTCGTCGGCGTCGTCGTGGTCGCGCAGCATCGAATAAACCAGCCGGTAAATATCCGGACTGACCAGCCGGAGGAGCCGTTCAATGGCCGCCCGCTCGCCGCGGCGGCATGCTTCGATCAGCGCAACTGGAACATCCGCGAGAGCCATGATCGCCAACTTACCTGGTGCCGGGTGGATTGCGGGCTTACACAACGCCCTGCGGGCCGCGGCCCGATAAAACATCACGTTCCCAGCCTATGCACCCCAGATTGAAGAATAATTTCACGGAATATGCAAGTGTTCATTATAGGGAAAAGGCGCTTAGCACGCCTCCCGGGCGATCACGCAAGGGCACGTGAAAGTCGCGAAGCATCCCGGACATTCACTCTCGTGTTCGTGATCGTGCTCGTGATCGTAATCGTAATCGTAATCGTAATCGAAATAAGCATGTATTTCGTAGTTTGGCCGCTCGACTCGGAAAGACCGCGCCGTTTCCCTCTCCTGTCTCCTTTCGGTCCCATCCGACCCATCCGTCTCATTTTTCAGCGCACGTCGCCCCCTTTTAATTACCGGCTAACCGCCCAAATCTACGCTTGCAAATCGGCGCCTGGAATTCTATAAGGGTGAGAATGCATCCACCGGAGGGGAAACCGCGCCGGTCGCGGCGACGGCAAAATCCTACATCCTTGATCCCCCAAGCCGAGGTAGTCAACGATGGGCCAGCCCGAAAAAATCGACTTCCAGCATCCTTCCCGATCCCGCGTGGCCAGCGCGGTGACCGGGATCCCGCCGTCGGGCATCCGAGCTTTTTTCGAACTGGTCATCGGCCGTGACGACATCGTTTCGCTGGGAGTCGGCGAGCCGGATTTTTCAACCCCCTGGCGCGTGCGCGAGGCCTCGATGTATCGCGTCGCCCGCGGCGAAACGAGCTACACCTCCAACAGATCGGAAGAGCACA
>JAMCWS010000382.1 GCA_023480605.1 bacterium | reverse complement strand
GCTGCTTTGTGGAAATGGCTACCAGCATCACCAGCCGATATGACATCGCGCGGTTCGGCGCGGAAGTCATCCGAGGCACCCCCCGTGAGGCTGATCTGATGGTAATCGCCGGGACGCCGTTCATCAAAATGGCGCCGATCATCCAGCGGCTCTACGAACAGATGATGGAGCCGCGGTGGGTGATCTCCATGGGCTCGTGCGCCATCTTAAACTGCCCTCAACCCCGCGTCATCCGCCGCCGTGCTCCCCCCCCCCCGCCCGCCGCCGGGCTCTCTGTCAAAGCCCGCCCCTCCTTGCAGCTTCGCCAAGGTTCTCATTGGCCCCAAGGGGTATGCTGCCGCAAAAACGCCCAGCCCGACGGCGTCGGCCAGCTTGACCATATCCCAACGGGCGGCGATCCGGGGCGCGAAAGCGAAGACGGCCAGGCCGGCCGCGATGCAAACCACCAGGTAAACGTTGCCGGCCAGCGCCGCGGGGGGATGAATACCGAGCATCGCGTCGCGCATGATGCCCCCGCCCACGCCCACCGCGGTGGCCAGAACGACGACGCCCAGCAGGTCCAGTTCATATTTGACGGCCCGGAACGCGCCCGAGACGGCGAAGAAAAACGTGCCGAAAAGATCGAAACCGTAAATGACATCGGCGCTGGTCAATGGCGCGGCTCCCTCGCGGGGCGATAGGGCGCGCGCGGCCGCGACTTGGAAGCGCGATGGCGAACGAACGCGGACGAAGGCGCGCGGCCCGGCGCCAAATACAGTATCGCAAGGCCCGAAAAGGCGCAAATTTCTTATGCCCGGCCGCGCCATTTCCGATGAGTTATGGGTAAAGCCATCGCTCTTCCGGGCCGGGCGCGACGGCGCCGCCGGGCACCGGAGGGGACGGGGGGCATGGCGTCAACGCATTCATCGGGGCGAGCCAGATGGGAAACGTCATCGGAATCGACCTGGGTACCACCAACTCCGTGGTCGCCTGCCTGGAGAACGGCAAGCCCCAGGTCATGCAAAATGCCGAGGGGGGCAAGACGACGCCCTCGATCGTACTCTACCCGAAAGACGGGGGCGATGTCATCGTCGGCGACCTGGCCAAAAGGCAACGGCTGCTGCTGCCCGACCGGACCGTTTACTCGATCAAGCGTTTCGTCGGCTGCCGGTGGGACGAATCGGCGGAGCGGCGGCGTGGCATCGAATATTCGCTGGCCGAAGGACCCGACGGACTGGTGGGCGTCAAACTGGACGGCCGGGTGCTGCTGCCCGAGCAAATCCAGGCCCAGATCCTGATGAAAATGCGCCAGACGGCCGAAGATTACCTGGGGGAGGCGGTGCAGCAGGCCGTCATCACCTGTCCGGCGTATTTTAACGACTCGCAGCGCCAGGCCACCAAAAAGGCCGCCGAACTGGCCGGCCTGGAGGCGCTGCGCATCATCAACGAACCGACGGCGGCGGCGCTGGCGTATGGGCTGGGCAAGGCGCGCAACATGCGCATCGGAGTTTTCGATTTCGGCGGCGGCACGTTCGATATCTCGATCCTGGAGATCGACGGCGACGTCTTCGAAGTCAAATCGACCTGCGGCGACACCTTCCTGGGGGGCGACGCCATCGACCGGCTGCTGATGGAATGGATCATCGGGCAGATCCGCGAGACGCTGGGCCTGGCCGTCGAAGGCGATGCGCAGGTGCTGAGCCGCATCGCCGAGACGGCCGAAAAGGTCAAGTGCGAATTGTCGACGCTCGAGCGGACGACGATCTCGCTGCCCTTTATCGGCGCCGACGCCACCGGACCGAAACATTTCACGGCCGAACTGACGCGGCCGGTCTTCGAAGCGCTTATCGAACCGGTGCTGGCGCGGCTGCGCCCTCCCTGCGAACAAGCGTTGTCGGACGCGGGCCTGCACGCGACGCAACTCGACAGCGTCATCCTGGTGGGGGGGTCGACCCGCATCCCGGCGGTCGTGCGTCTGGTGCGCGAGATTTTCGGCCGCGATCCCGACGGATCGGTCAATCCCGACGAGGCCGTGGCCCGTGGGGCGGCGATCCAGGCCGGCATCATGAGCGGCGAGCTGACCGAAATCCTGCTGCTCGACGTGACGCCGCTGTCGCTGGGCATCGAACTGGCGGGGGGGCTGTTTGCGCCGCTGATCCCGCGCAACAGTTCGATTCCGACAACGGCCAATAAAAAATTCACCACCGTGCGCGACAACCAAACCAGCGTGCGCGTTCACGTCCTGCAGGGGGAGCGCAAAAAGGCCGAGGAAAACCGCACGCTGGCCCGCTTCCGCCTGGAGGGGATCGCGCCCGCGCCGCGCGAGGTGCCGGAGATCGAAGTTTCCTTCACGATCGACGCCAACGGCATCCTCAACGTTTCGGCCACCGACATGACCACCGGCAGCCGCCAGGACGTGCGCGTCGAATCATATCAGCCCACGGCCGGGCCCGACGTGGACCGGGTGATCGAAGAGGCCAACAGCAAAGCCGACGAGGATCGCCAGTTTGTTCGCCGACTGGCCGTCCAGGAAATGCTCGAAGAGATGCGCCAGGAATATCGCGCGCGTCAGCAGCGGACCGACCTGCCGCCGGTGGACGAAGGCCAGGACCGCCGGATGCTGGAGGCGATCTTTCACATGGACGTGGCCCTGCGTCAGGACGATTGGGTAGTCATCGAGAACGCCCAACGGACTCTCAAGAGCATTTACACCGAGATCATGGTGGGCAGTGGCGCAATCGACGGACTCGGCAACGAGGATTTCGTCTTCGAGATCGGCGACACGATGAAAATCGACACGAAGACCGAACTGGCCGACGCCTCGCTCGCCGCCCCCGCGCCGCATTCCGCGCCGCAGTCGACGCCGCATTCCGCGCCGCATTCCGCGCAACCGGCCGCCGAAGAGGCTTGAGCGGCGCCCGGCGGCGAGTCATCCCATACCGGCTTTTAGCCACGAAATCACTCGGCGCGGCAGGGCCGCAACTAAAACGCGGGAAATCTCGTTTGGAGTTCAAGCTTCAGCTTGATACCCGGAAAAACAGCACTACACGAAGAACCACGAGGGACACGCGAAGGGCCACGAAGCAGATAACGGGCGCATAATAGGTTTGTTGTTAAAATATCCATCCTCTTCTGTCGTCACTTCGTACGACCCCGACGGTGCTCCGTTTCCGATGAACGAACACGAGACGTACACATCGCCGCCGGACAGCTTTTTCATTATTTGCCTTCCCGCGCCGCGCTGCCGTAGAATGGCGCCGAATCCGCTTGTGGGAGGGCGCGGCGCGCGGCATGGGAATAAAGGACCAATATGACGTGATCGTGGTCGGAGCGGGGCACGCCGGCTGCGAGGCGGCGCACGCCGCGGCGGCGCTGGGCTTCGAGACGCTCCTCCTTACGCTCGATCCGCGCCACGTGGCCCTCATGTCGTGCAACCCCTCGATCGGCGGCCAGGCCAAGGGGCACCTCACGCGCGAAATCGACGCGCTGGGCGGCCTGCAGGCCCTGGCGACCGACGCCACCGGAATCCAGTTCCGCATGATCAACACGCGCAAGGGACCGGCCGTGCAGTCGCCACGCGCCCAATGCGACAAGCCGGCCTACAACGCCTGGATGCGCGCCCGCATGGACGCCACGCCGCGCCTCATCCTGGCGGCCGGCATGGCTAGCGGCCTCGTGCTCGAATCCAACCCGTCCGCCCTGGCCGGCGGGCGCCCGCGCGCGGCCGGCGTCATCGTGACGAATGAGACCGAAGGCGGGGCGCGCACCGAAACCCGCGTGCGCGCCCGCGCCGTCATCTGCACCACCGGCACCTTTCTCGACGGTCTCATCCACATCGGACTGCGTCACTTTCCCGCCGGGCGCCTGGGCGAGCGCGCCGCCGTGGGGCTGGGCGATGCTTTCCGCGCCGCCGGTCTCGAGACCGGCCGGCTCAAGACCGGCACGCCGCCGCGCCTGCGGGCCGGGTCGATCGACTGGGCCAAATTCACTCCCCAGGAAGGCGACGTGCCGATCCGTCCCTTTTCCTTCACCACCAGAACGATCGAACGGTCCCAGGCGCGCTGCTGGATCGGGCACACCAACGAACGCACGCACGAGATCATCCGCGGCGGGCTTGACCGCTCGCCGCTTTACACGGGCGTTATCCAGGGGGTCGGCCCGCGCTATTGTCCATCGATCGAAGACAAGGTGGTGCGCTTCGCGGCGAAAACGGCCCACCAGATTTTCCTCGAACCCGAGGGGCTCGCGACCGATTGGATCTACCCCAACGGCCTGCCGACCTCGCTGCCCGAGGACATCCAGGACGCCATGTTGCGCTCGATCCCCGGACTTGAGAATGTCGAGGTGTTGCGGCCGGGATACGCCGTCGAATATACCTACTGCCCGCCGATGCAATTGCGCCCGACGCTGGAAACCAAGCCGGTGGCTCGCCTTTACTTCGCCGGACAGCTCAACGGCACCTCGGGTTACGAGGAAGCCGCGGCCCAGGGTCTCATGGCCGGCCTCAACGCGGCCCTGGCGCTGCGCGGCGAGGCGCCCTTCGTGCTCGGACGCGACGAAGCCTACATCGGCGTCCTTATCGACGACCTCATCACCATGGACCACCGCGAGCCCTACCGAATGTTCACCTCGCGCGCCGAGTATCGTCTGCTGCTGCGCCACGATACGGCCGACCTGCGCCTAACCCCCCACGGCCGGCGCGTCGGCCTCATCGGCGAGGCGCGCTGGGCCGCCTTCGAGGCCTATCGCGACCGCATCGAGGCGGGGCGGCGGGCGGCCGCGCGGCGCACGCTCAATCCGCCCGCCCTCGACCGCGCCGCCTTCGACCACGCCGGCCTCCCCTGGCCCGAACGCCCCATGCCGCTGGGGCAGTTCCTCGCCCGACCCGAAGTGACGATCGGAGCGGCGTGCGCGGCCGGACTGCTGGAGGCGGACGACGGGGCCGGGGTGGCCGCCGGCGCCGGCGCGGGCGACACCATCGTGGGCGAGTCGCCCCCGCTTGACGAACGCGAACGCCGCCGGGCCGAGGAACAGATCGTCCTGCATTTCAAATACGAGGGCTATATCCACAAGCAGCAGGAACAGGTCGACCGCATGCGGCGGCAGGGCGACAAGCCGTTGCCCGACTGGCTCGATTACGACCGCGTCTACGGCCTGCGACGCGAGGCGCGTGAAAAACTGGCCCGCTTTCGCCCGGCGACCCTGGGCCAGGCCGGCCGGATCGCCGGCATCAATCCCACCGACCTGACGCTCGTTCTCGTTCACCTCAAGTCCGGCGCCGCCGCCTGAAGGGTCGGCGCCGCCGCGGGAGGAAAAGGCGGATGGAACGAAAGACGGAAACGGAAAACGATGGTTTGTTTACCGTCTTTCCTGTAGAAATATTCACTTAATCGCGCCCGGGGTGGCGCGCGAGGGCAAATGGCCGCCCATCGCCAGGGCGACGCAAGGGAGTGGAGAGAGACTCATGGGACTCAAGGTTTGCAAGTTCGGCGGCACTTCGCTGGCCACGGCCGAGGCGATTCATCATGTTTGCGACATCATCCGGGCCGACCCCGACCGGCGCATCATCGCCCTCTCGGCGCCCGGCAAGCGCGCCAAGAGCGATACGAAGGTGACCGACCTCTTGATCGCCTGCGCCCGCGAACGGCTGC
>JAMCWS010000224.1 GCA_023480605.1 bacterium | reverse complement strand
ACGCGATTACGCCAAGGCCAACAGTAGATGTATCATAAATCCCGGTTGCATCCCATGGAAAATATGTTGCAAAGCGCGACGCGGGCGCTTCTCACCGTTGTTCGCAGCCAATCATCAATGGCGAGTTCCCGACGGAGTAAAAGAGGACTCATGGAGACGCGGAGACAGAGACCATACAAATCCCACGCTATATCGATGGCCGCCTGCCCGCCGGAAGAACCAGGTCTCCTTGTCTCCGATCTGTCCCCCGGTCACCTTTCCGCGTATTCGCGGGATGCGCCTGTCCGGCGCGAACCGCTCGTGCAGGCTTTTACATGAGGTCAACGCCCCGCCGAGGGAGACGAAACGGGCGCCGGCGCCAGGGCGGCCGCGTCGGCGGGAACGGGGGTGGGCGTCGGCGCCGGCATCGGGGCGGCCGGCGGTTTCAGGCGGTATAGCTTGTTATCGCCCGCTTGAAAGATCAGTTCGGCAAGTCCCAGGCGAGGCCAGTCCGCCGCGCCCATGCGCTGGTTGGTCGGGGTGGCCAGTTCATTGGGCACGAACAAATAGTAATTGATGTAATATTTTTGGATCAATAACCGGACGCGCTCGGTGGGGTCCTTGATTTTCCAGAGCTGCTGCATGTTCCAGTCGTCAAGGTTGATGAGCGTGATCGACGGATCGAAAACCAGGTCGCGGTTCTCGTGGGTCAACAGGCGCTGGCCCTTGAGCTCGCGGTTGACGTATTCCCACATGATGGGATCCGCGCCGAATCGCCAGCGATAGAAACGCTGGGTGTCGGGCAGCGGGTGGCGCAGGATGTAAAGGCTCCAGGGCGTCTCGATCCTGCCGCCCGGCAGTTCGAAGGCCGAGGTGATTTTGAAGCCCATGAGGCCAAAGGCCAGGCCGGGGAAGACGCCGACGGCCAGGACAAGCGCGCCCAGCGCCCAGCGCCACGGCCGCGGTTGCCACCACGGCCAGTCGAAAGCGACCAGCAGCGCCGCGCAGGGCAAAATGGCGATGATCTGGTAGAGATAAAACGGCGCCAGGACGAAATGGAAGGCCAGCAGGGCCGCGCCGAGAACGGCGACGACGAATCCCCAACGGCGGCCCGCTCGCAGGCGGCGCCGCGCGAGCGGATCGGCGACCGCCGCACCCCGCCCCGCGAGCGCGGCCAGCGCGACGGCCGCCCAGAGGACCAATCCCCACGCGGCGAAGCCCGGCAGGAGCGGCGCGGTTTCCCAGGCGTTTTTCCAGGTGACGAAATAGGCCCAGGCGGCGCGCAGCCGGCTGGAGAAAAAGGCGTCGAGCGAGCCGATGCCCGAACCGTTGGCCATCCATTCCTTTTCCGCCGCGGCCATCACTTCCGGGTTGATGCAGCGGCCATCGAGGATTTTATAAAAAAAGGCATAGACCGGATTGCCGGTGACGATCCAGTTGCGGATATACCAGGTCGAGCCGATCGCCACGCAGGCGGCCAGCATCAGCCAGAAACGAGGGCGGCCGAGAACCTTTCCCAATCCCGGCCGCGGCTCGAGCCGCGTCCACGCCGCCGGCGGCGGAGATCCGACGCCGCGCAACCGCGCCCCCTCGCGCGGCCAGCCCGCATGGGCGGCCACGAAGGTCAGCGCCCACGGCAGCCAGAAAAGTCCCATCAGGTAGTTGAGGTGCATCGCCAGGGCCACGAGCATCGTCAGCGCGGCCAGCCAGCCCGAAAGGGCCGTGTCGATGGCGCACAGGGCCAGGTAAAGGAACGCGGCGCTGAACAGGACGACCAGCGCGTAGTCCGAGCCGTAAATGTCGTAAATGATGCCCAGCGGCACCGAGCGGTAAAGCAGGGCGACGGCCAACGCGAAGTTGGTCCGCCGCACGAGTCGCAGCGCGGTGTGATAGACCAGCACCGTCGAGGCCAGGCCGGCCAGGGGCGCCATCAGCCGCTGGGGCAGTTCGCTCCAGGCGCCGGCGGCGGTGGCCACACCCGCCCCAAGGACGGCGTAAAGGTGGGGGTAGTTGGCGCCCAGCCCGATCCCCACCTGGCCGGTCACCTTGACCGGGAACCCCCCTTCGAGGAAAGTCATGCGCGCGTAGCCGAGGTAGAGGATGAGCGAATCCCAATAGACTTCGGGGTAAAGGAGCGCGTGCCAGAACGTGGCCAGCGTGATGGCGCCGAGCAACAGAAGCGCGAGCCACTTGAACAACCGGCCCCCCGGGCCGGCCGGGCGTTCGAGCGACTGGCGCCAAGCCTGGCGGGCCAGGGCCCGGCGCAGCATGCTCTCGGCCGCCCCCGCCTCGCCGCCCAGGCCGCTTTCGGGCGCCCGGCGCGCCGCCAGCCAGGCCCGCGCCCCCAGCAGCATGGGAAGCCCGGCCAGCCCGAGGCCAACCGAGGCGCGGCTGAGCCAGTGGGGAATAGCCAGGCATTCGAGGACGAAACCGGCCAGCCCCAAGCCGAAAATATACGCCAGCGCCGCCCGCGCGGCGCGCGGCAGGTAGAGTTCGAGTCCTTCGAGGTAAAACCAGCCAATGAGGGCGAAGACGGCCACGCCCCCCACGCCCCAGACCAGTCCGGCCCAGTCCATCGCGCCCCCGCCCAGGCGCCAGGGCTCAAGCAGATGGCCGAAAATTCCCCACAAGGGCGGATTGGTTTGGACATCCCAGAGGAGGAAGAGCAATCCCGTGGCAAAAAGTATGAAACTCACGGCATGGGCGGCCAATCGAGCGGGCGCGAACGCGGCCGCCGGGCGGCGGGTCGATTCGGATGGTTCGTGGGTCGTCATGCCGGGTCCGTTTCGCGCGTTCGCTCCCAAGCGCAGCGCCGCCGATTATGGTTTGACGCCGGCCGTGCTGTCAATGGAGCCTTGGTCGATCCGGGACGGGCCGTCGATCCCGTTATGTGGTACGCCTCTTATTCCTCGTAATCCTTCACTAATCGGCGGTTTGTATTGAACCCCAACGACGCGAACGCGCTATTCAGTGCGTCTGCGCATCCTGGCGGCAGTAAATCCGATGGACCAAGGTTTTCCCGCAACTGTGAATTGACTTAACCCCGTCAAAAAGGTATCTCTCTAAGCTGATACCAATCCGCCTCGTCACGTGGCGAGGCGATCCCTGACCGTCGACAGATCCGGACGCCGGGCGGCATGCCGCATTTCGCGCCGGCGCCTTCAAAATCACTCCCAGGAGACGACCATGCCAAGTCAGAAGATCACATTCGCGCTGTTTTTCGGCAACCGGGGCTTCTTCCCCGCCTCGCTGATCGCCGAGGCCCGCGAGCAACTCCCCCGCGTTCTGAAGGCCTTGGGGCACGAAACGCTCATGCTCGACGCGGCCGCCACGCCCCACGGCGCCATCGAGTCGCCGCGCGACGGCGAGGTCTACGCCCATTTCCTGCGTCAGAACCGCGGCAAGTTCGGCGGCGTCATTCTGAGCCTGCCCAATTTCGGCGACGAAACCGGCGCCGTCTCGGCACTCAAGGAGGCCGGCGTGCCGATCCTCGTCCAGGCATACCCCGACGACCTGATCAAGATGTCCCCCGCCCTGCGGCGCGACTCCTTCTGCGGCAAGCTCTCCGTCATGGACGTCTTCTGCCAGTACGGGTTGCCTTTCCCGGTGCTCAAGCCCCACGTCGTCCATCCCGAAAGCCCCGAGTTCGCCGCCAACGTCGATCATTTCGACCGGGTTTGCCGGGTGGTGGGCGGCATGCGTGAATGCACCGTCGGCGCCATCGGCGCGCGCACGACCCCCTTCAAGACCGTGCGCATCGACGAACTCGCCCTCCAAAAACACGGCGTCACGGTCGAGACGGTCGACCTTTCGAGCGTCATCGCCCAGGTGCGCGCCCTGCCGGCCGGCGACAAGGCCGTCCAAGACAAGGTCTCGATGCTCCGGGGCTTCGCCGACTGGCGGAATGTGCCGGCGGCGGCTCTCGAAAACCTGGCCCGGCTGGCCGTGGTGCTCGATCGCCTGATCGAGGAAATGCAGCTCGACGCCCTGGCCATCCGCTGCTGGGCGGAACTGCAGCTCGAATTGGGCGTCTCGCCCTGCGTGCTGCTCGGGGCGCTCAACGACCGCGGCGTGGGCGCGGCCTGCGAGGTCGACCTGGGCAACGCCGTCGTGCTGCGCGCCTTGGGCCTGGCCTCGGGCGAGCCGGCGGCGCTGCTCGACTGGAACAACAACTACGGCAGCGACGAGGACAAGTGCATCCTCTTCCACTGCGGCCCCGTGCCGCCGAGCCTGATGACCGGCCCCGGCTGCGTCGTCGACCACGCCATCCTGGGCACGACGATTGGCGAGGGGCGCAGTTGGGGCTGCAACGTCGGCCGCATCAAGCCCACTCCGTTCACCTTCGGCAGCATGATGACCCTCGACGGGCGCCTCAAGTTCTTCCTGGGCGAGGGGGCGATCACCAGCGACCCGATCCCGCAGGACTTCTTCGGCTGCGCCGGCGTGGCCCAGATCGACCGGCTTCAGGACGTGCTGCTTTACATGGGGCGGACGGGCCATCGCCATCACGTCAGCATCACGCCGGGCCGCCACCTGGCCCCCGCGCGCGAGGCCTTCGAGCGTTACCTGGGCTACGACGTGGCCGTGCCGCAAAATGGGTAGATGAAGTAAAGCAAAAGTTTTGGCAATAAATCTTGAGGTAAACATGATCTTGACTCGGCGATCTCCTTTCCTCTGCGACCTCTGCGGTTAAAAAAACCGTTTGTTTAACCGCAGAGGTCGCAGAGATAAAAAGACCGCAGAGTATCCACTTGTCCACTCTTCTCGCGGAAAGGTTGTCATCCTTGCTCAACACCCAGCAGATCGTCGTCAACGCATTCCGGGCCGGGGTGGCCATCCCGGCCTTCAACATCCCCTACCTCCCGATGGTCGAACCGGTTGTGCGCGCGGTCGTCGACGAGGATTCCTTCGGCCTGGTCATGGTCGCCCGGCTCGAATGGGTCAAGTTCGAGTCGGGCAGCCCCGCCGCCGTGCGCGACGAGTATCTCAAGTGGCGCAACCCGCGCCACGTCCGGCTCCACATGGACCACGTGCCCGTCATCGACGAGGACAACCTCCAGGTCGACTACCTGGCGGTTCTCAGGGAAGCGATCGATTTGGGTTATGAATCGTTGATGGTCGACGCCTCGCGCCTGCCGTTGGAGGGCAACATCGAAGCCACCCGCAAGGTGACCGAGATGGCCCACGCCGCCGGCATCCCGTGCGAAGCCGAACTGGGGGCCGTCATGGGTCACGAGGCCGGCCCCCTGCCCCCCTACGAGGAGCTTTTCGCCTCGGGCAAGGGCTTCACCGACCCGGCCGAGGCGAAGCGCTTCGTGCGCGAGAGCGGCTGCGACTGGCTCTCGGTCGCCATCGGCAGCGTCCACGGGGCCATCTCGGCGGGCCTCAAGGACAAGAAGAAAGTCGCCGCCCGCCTGAGCCTCGATCAGCTCGATCGCCTGCGCGAAGCCACCGGCGTGCCGCTGGTCCTCCACGGCGGCTCGGGCATCCGCCAGGAATACGTGCTGGCGGCGTTCAAGAAGGGGATCGCCAAGATCAACATCGGCACCGTCGCCCGGATGCCCGAGAGTTGGTAGTAGTCCTTGAGCAACCAGCAGGTGCGGTCGTAGACGGCCTGCTGGCCGTCGGCGATTTTCCCCGTGGCGGCCTTGGCCTGTTCGTAGGCCTGGCGGATCTCGGTGCCGATGTTGATCTTGGCGATCCCCTTCT
>JAMCWS010000057.1 GCA_023480605.1 bacterium | reverse complement strand
CGGAACGCCGCTCTACATAGACATTTTCACAATTGTCGAACAAGGCCCAAATCAGTACATTGCCGCGGGAAGTAAAGTTCAATGGGGCATGGACGCTTCAGATTTTGCATACAGAGCCTATCTCGCCAGGATTGGTCCTGCCATCCCATCGAGTGCGCGCCTGGGTTCATTGTATTGGTAAGGCAACCAATATCACAATTACGGGATGGATTGCGCGGTTGCGGCGGCCGAAGGGAGATTGCCGCGGCCCGTTTTCACCCCACGCACTCGCTGACCGAGTAGCCCTTGGGGCGGTATTCGCGGATGCGGAAGCGCACCTGCATCTCGTCCTCGGCCAGGTGGCGGCAGGCTTCGACGTCGACCTCGGGCACGGCCAGCACCGAAAGGGTCACGTCGGGCACGACGTTCTTGCACTTGCGGGTGAACTCGAGCATCGCGTCCCAGGCGCGGGCGGGGTCTTCGGGTTTGGCCACGCGGTTGTAAGTCTCGCGGTCTTGGGCGATCAAGGTGATGGCGACGCTGTCGATGAAGCCGGCCATTTCGGCGGTGATGTCGCGGCCGTTGATCAGGTTGCCAAGGCCGTTGGTGTTGAGGCGCACGCGGGCGCCGCGTTCCTTGAGGCGGCGCGCCGTCTCGAGGCAGACGTCCCAACGCATCGTCGGCTCGCCCAGTCCGCTCAGCACGATTTCGTGATATCCAGCCGGATTGTCGATCAGTTCCAGCAACTGGCCCGCCGTCGGTTCCTCTTCGAGCTTGAGGAAGTGGCCCATCACCATGTAGTCGGTGCAGCGCTGGCAAAAGTAACAATCGTTGGGGCACCGGTTGGTGATGCAGAGATAAAGTGTTTTACGGATCGAGTAGGCGATTTCGGGGGCGATGGGCGAGGGTAGGCGGAACAGGCGGATGGCGTTGGTCTTGGTCAGGCGGGCGGCGTCCTGGTAACTCAAGTCGGTCAGGTCGGCCATCGCCTTGATCGTGTGCTTGATGTAGGAAGGCTCGTTGCGCCGGCCGCGCTTGCTCTGGGGGGGCAGGTAGGGGGCATCGGTTTCCCCGACCACGCGCTCCAGCCCGACGCGGTGGAGCGTCTCGCGCAGGAGGTCGCCGTTGGGATAGGTGATCGCTCCGCCGATGCCCAGGTAAAAACCCAGATCGAGAAACTGGACCGCCTGTTCGTAGGTGCCCGAGAAGCAGTGGATGACTCCGCGGCGCGGGATGCGCGGGTCGCTGCGAATCGTCTCGAACAGGGGCTCGTAGGCGTCGCGGCAATGAATGACGAGGGGCAGATCGTGCCGGCCGGCCAGGTGGGCCTGGGCGCTGAAGACCTCGATCTGGCGGTCGGCCATGCAATTGGGGTAGTGGAAATCGAGGCCGATTTCGCCGATGCCGACCACCGTGGGGTCGCGCGCCAGCTTTTCGAGTTCCAGCAGGCTGACGGGCGAGAAGGTGGCGTCGTAATGGGGGTGGATGCCGACGGTGGCCGCCAGCCGTGGGTGGCGGCGGGCCAGGGCGATGGCCTTGCGGCTGGAATCGACCCGATCGCCGACACAGATCAGCCGTTCGATGCCCGCGTCTTCGGCCCGTTCCAGCACCCGCTCCAGATCGCGGGCGAATTTTTTATCCTGAAGATGGGCATGAGAATCGATGAGCATGTTTGGCAAATCCCGCGCGCCCGGTCACTCACGGTCTTCCTCGCCCGGACCCGGTTTCATTTTACCGGTTTGCACGGCGCAAGGGAATAAAAAATCGCCGTATCGCCTGGCGGGGCGGCGCCGGGTTCAGGTCGCTTTGGTGAGTCATCAGGGCGCACCGGGGAAAATTTGACGATACCTTGCGCGCATTTGTCGCCAATATGCGCTTGCCGGGCCAGGAGGAGTCTATGGCCGGTCAGGTCGGGTTGGAGTCGGCCGGGCGGGTCAAGCCGCTGTTGCGCCGGGTCTTGAAGTAGACGCCGCAGTCCCGGACCGATCGCCGTGAAATTTGAAATGATACACTTTCGGTTTCGCCAAATCGGTATCGCCCACCTTGAAGCCGCTGACATGGTGGTTGGTGTCCAGGTGCGCCCGCAAGACGAGTCCGGCACGGGTGGTCTTATCGCGGATCAGATTGATTATTGCCTGATGGCCGATCAAGAACCCGCCGTGTCAGTTCCGGGTGATGAAACCGAACCGGCGATGCTCGAGCTTGTTCAATGTCGGTCGCCGGCGGGAAGGGGCGGATCGCCAGTTCCAAAAAAAAGAACCTCGGGTAAAAGGCAAGCAGCTCTCACCCGAGGCTCCGAGAGGCAATCCCATTAAGTCGGCAGGGGGAATTCGATCAAGCCATCTCGCCCGACGATGCGGGAGGCGCCAGTTTCAACCGCTTGAGTTCTTTTTCGACGGCTCTATCGAGCTTTTCCTGGTCGTCATCGCGCAAACGTCCCCGTGGCGCCAATCCAAGTTCGTCCTTCTTGGCTTTCACGATTTCGGCGTGTATACGGTCATATTCGATCTGTGCCTTGCTCCGCCGCGCACCCCGTTTTACTCCGACCTTCCCCCGACCGCGGGTTTGGGGGCTCACCGTCACCGCGCACGTATGGAGATGTTTCTCGATGTCATTCTTCAACTGTAATTTTTCGTGGATTATCGCTTCCGCTTTCTCAATATCTTCGGTTGTCTTCAGTGCATCCCAATCCACCGCGGGTAGATTTTTAAGCTGCGTGAGGAGCTCCGCGCCGCGCTGAAGTCGGTCAAGATAAGCTTGTGGGATCTCCTCCTCGAGCGCTTGTGCCTGTTCCATTCGCTTAATGAGATTCCTCATTTCGACAATTGAAAGTGCCATCGTCCATGTCTCCTGTGGATATATGGTTAAGCTTGTACGCTTATAACCATGAAATAAGACGAATCCATTTTGGGATACGAATACTCGTATTGTCAATCGAATATTCTATCCTTTTTACCACCAAATACAAGCGTGACCAAGATATTTCGCCTGTTATTCCAAAGAAATACAAGATGTGCATACTCCGATTATGGGAACCATATCGTATTTAAGGCGTCCGACCTTCGCGCGATTTTCTCGGGTTTACGGTCACGAAAATCCGTGGCTTGTGGTGTGCCGCAAGATCCGTTAGAGGTCGCCGGATTGATCATGATTTACCGCACACGGCTCACCACTCTGGGATGATCCGTTCGGAATTGGGGCGATTGAACGATTTGGCCAGCGATATGGAAACGTCGGATCAATTCGGTCCACGAATATTGGCGCAAGGCGAGCGGCAATGTATATTCCATCGAAACTTCGGGCATCAATGCTAACATTGGCCCTTACTTTGGCCACAAGTCCGTCTTGCGCCATCAGGCAAAAATCAGGCATAACGGACACTGAAACATCTTCAGTACGCAACTGCCACCCTATCCCAATGGAAAGCGGTCAAAGAACCTTGCCGTAAAACACAACCTTTTGATTGGTGACTTATCCGATCCAGACCAGAACGATGTCAACGAGGAATTTATCGACATAAATGGATATTTTATTGTTGAAAGCAAATTCTTTCGATTTAAAGCAACCCGATCGGTTTGCCACGACGTGCACAATCAAAAAAAATCTATACCATCGCCCGCCATGTGAGTCAAACTGGTACGAACGCTCGGTACTTTGCCATGCGAGGATGAAATGAAACCAGAAAAAACCATTCGCCGGCGCGACTTGCTGGGCATGGGGATTGCCGGCGCGTTGTATGCCGGGCTCGCGCCCTGGACGCGCAGCCGGGCCGGCGACGATGGCGTGCCGTCCGGCGCGTCCGACACCAGCAAATCCGATCGGCCGACGAAACAGAACACGGGGAGTGAGGGAGCCACGATGACACCGATGAATGCCCCGGTGCGCCTGCGTTGCGAGTATCTCGAGAATCCGTTGGGGATCGACGTGCCCCAGCCGAGTCTTTCGTGGTGGCTGAGCGACCCGCGCCGCGGCGCGCGGCAAACAGCCTTTCGCATTCTCGCCGCCGGCAGTCGCGACAAACTCGACCGCGACGAGAGCGACTTGTGGGACAGCGGCAAGGTGGCGTCGGACCGGTCGCACCTGGTGCCTTACGGGGGCAGGACGCTGGCCTCGCGCCAGCGCGCTTGGTGGAAGGTGATGGTCTGGGACCAGGAAGGCCGGGCGGGCGGCTGGTCGGCGCCGGCGTTCTGGGAGATGGGCCTGCTCGAGCCGAACGACTGGCGGGCGATATGGATCGGCCTGGACGAGTCGGCCCCGCCACCCGAGCCCTGGTTCCCGGGGGCGCAATGGATCTGGTTCCCCGAAGGCGATCCGCGCCGGGCGGCCGCGGACGGCCCCAGCCTGTTTCGCCACGCGTTCGACCTGCCGGGGGGCAAACGCCCGGCGCGCGCCCGCCTGCGCCTTCTCGCCGACAGCCGTTGCGAGGCTTTCGTTAATGGGCGACCGGCGGGACGCGGCGGCGCGGCCAATACCTTCAACAACTGGAAACGCCCCGAGCCGCTTGACGTGACCGGCCTGCTGGCGCCGGGGCGGAACGTCCTTGCCGTCGCGGCGGCCAACGACGGCGGCATCGAATTCAATGGCGATCTCGAGGCGGGCGACGCTCCCAATCCAGCCGGTCTTATCGGCTTTCTGAAGGTGGATTACGCCGACGGCATGAGCGTGAGCGTGGTGACGGGCGGCGATTGGCGCGCGGTGCGGGAGGCTCCGGCCGACTGGACGACGCCTGCTTTCGACGACGCGGCCTGGCCGCGCGCCATGGAGCTGGGGGCGTTTGGCGTTGCCCCGTGGAACAAGATCACCCCCGATGAATACACGCGCCTGCCGGCGCGGATGCTGCGGCGCGAGTTCAGCCTTGGCCGCCCGGTCCGCAGCGCCCGGGCTTACGTCTGCGGGCTCGGTTTCTTCGAGCTTTATCTGAACGGATCCAAGGTCGGCGACCACGTCATGGACCCCATATTGGCCGATTATTCGCGGAAAGCGCCCTACGTGACCTTCGACGTCACGGACCTGCTGCGGCCGGGGGCCAACGCCGCCGGCTTGCTGTTGGGCAACGGACGGTTCTTCGCGCCGCGCGTCAAGACGCCCACCGTGTTCCGCACGTTCGGCTACCCCAAGGCCATCGCCCAGATCGAGGTGGAATACGCCGATGGCGCGCGCGAGACGATCGCCACCGGCGACGGTTGGCGGGTGACGGCCGACGGACCGATCCGCGCCAACAATGAATATGACGGCGAGATCTATGACGCGCGAATGACCCGGGACGGCTGGAGCGCACCGGGCTTCGACGATCGCGCCTGGCGCCCGGCGCCGGCGGTGGCGCCGCCCGGCGGGCGCCTGGCGGCACAGGCCGTGGAGCCGATGCGCGTGACGGAAACGCTGCGCCCGGCGGCCGTCACGAATCCCGCTCCCGGCGTCTACGTCGTGGACATGGGCCGTTATTTTTACGGCACCGTCCGGATGCGGGCGCGTGGGCCGGCCGGCGCGACGATCCGCCTTCGCACGGCCGAAAGCCTCGAGCCCGACGGCACGGTGAAAAAGGCCAACAGCCGCTCGGCGCTCATGACCGACGTCGTCATCCTGCGCGGCGGCGGCGGGGAGACCTGGCAGGCGACCTTCACGGGCCAGGGCGGGCGTTACGTCGAAGTCACCGGCTACCCGAGCGCGCCGACGGCCGACGACTTCGCCGGCCTTCCTGGTCCCAGACCATCACC
>JAMCWS010000406.1 GCA_023480605.1 bacterium | reverse complement strand
TCCTCACGGACCTGATGATGGACGAGCCGTTCGCCGTTGAACTGATGGACCGGTGCGTCGAGGTCGGCATCGCCTTCGCCTGCGCCCAGGTCGAGGCCGGGGCCGACACGATCGGCATCGGCGACGCGATCGCCAGCCAGGTGCCGCCGGCGATCTACGAGCGTCTCATTCAGCCGCGCGAGCGGAGTCTGGTCGATGCCATCCACGCCGCCGGCGCGCGCGTGCGCCTCCACATCTGCGGCAACATCACCCACCTGCTGCCGGGGATCGCCGAGCTGGGCGTCGACATCCTCGACGTCGACCACATGGTGGACATGGCCGCGGTGCGCGCTCGGGTCGGCCCGCGGGTCGCGCTGGCGGGCAACATGGATCCGGTGAGCGTCGTGCGCCGCGGCACGCCGGCGGTGATCCGCGCCGCCGTGCGCCAGGCGTGGGAAGCGGTCGGCAATCCGTTCATGATCACCGCCGGCTGCGAGATTCCCTCGGGCACGCCGCCCGAGCACCTGCGCGCATTGTGCGAGCCAATCGCCCCGCGGGGCTGCACCGGCCCGGATGGCTGGCTGAGCATTCGCGCGCGCATCCATGACCGCCCGGCCGGCCCACCCGCCAAAGCGATTGACATTTCGGCCTAAACGCCCCTGAATGGGTCCACGCATTCCGCGCCCCAACGCCACGGGTGGAGAGACTCCCCATGCCCAAGCCCATGACCCCGCGCGAGCGGGTTGTGACGGCCCTGGCTTCCCAGGTGCCCGACCGCGTCCCGATTAACTACGAAGCCAACGCCGGCATCGACCGCCGACTCAAGGAGCATTACGGTCTCAAGCCGGAAGACCATGAGGGACTGCGCGAGGCGCTGGGAGTCGATTTCCGCGGCATTGGCGCGCCCTACATCGGACCCAAGCTTCACGCCGACATCCCCGAGCGCGGCGTGATCGTCGATAATTTCGGCATCCATCGCCGTTGGATCGAACATGGCAGCGGCGGCTACTGGGACTTCTGCGATTTCCCCCTGCGCGACGCCGACGAGGAGGCCATCGCCGCCTGGCCGATGCCCACGCCCGACCAGCACGATTACGACGCCATCGCCGCGCAATGCCGCCGCCACGACCGTTACGCCCTGCATGTGGGCAATCCCGG
Source organism: bacterium (assembly GCA_023480605.1). Lineage (GTDB taxonomy): Bacteria > Sumerlaeota > Sumerlaeia > MVZB01 > MVZB01 > JAMCWS01. The sequence continues at coordinate 4,564 of JAMCWS010000406.1, read as the reverse complement.
CCTGGGCTGCATCATCAACACCGCCGGCTTCCTGCGCAATATGGAGCAGGCCTTCATCGACCTGATCACCGACAACGCCGCCGGTATGCTCATGATTGATCGCATCCTCGATTATCAATACGAAGTGGCGCGGCGCACGCTGGAAGCGGCCGGCGGACGGATCGACTTCATGTGGATGGGCGAAGACCTGGGCACCCAGCACGGGCCGATCATCAGCATGGACATCTTCCAGCGCCACATCAAGCCGCGTCACCAGCGTTTCCTGAACCTGGCCCGGGAGTGGGGCCTGCCCGTCATGCTCCACACCTGCGGTTCGAGCAGTTGGACGTATGAGGAATACATCAAGATGGGCCTCAAGGCCGTCGACACGCTTCAGCCCGAGGCGCGCGACATGTCGCCCGAATACCTCAAGCGGACCTTTGGCGGGCGGCTCGCTTTTCATGGCTGCATCAGCACCGCCGGACCGGTGGCGTTCGGCACGGTTCATGACACGATCGTTGATTGTCGCCGCACACTGGAGATCATGATGCCCGGCGGCGGCTATTGTTTCGCCCCGACCCATGCGCTGCAGGACAACTCGCCGACGGAAAACGTGGTGGCGATGTTTGAAACCGCCCGCCGCGATGGAGTTTATTCCTGATCGGCGCGGGGATGGGCCCGTGCGCGGCAAGTGCCGTCACGCACCGGCCCAATTGCGCGATACCACATGACGAAAAAAATCGACAGGATGTACAGGATCAGCAGGATTGATATGAGCGATCGCGACGTCATCAGGCTTTCATCGTTTCCTGAGTTCCATCCTGTCGATCCTGTGATCCTGTCAAAAAACGGACGATTGATAAAACCATCTCATTATGATTTGACATGAGAATCAAACCATGGACGCCGTCATGACATCGAAAGAGCGACTCGACGCCGCCTTCGCGTTGCGGCCGCCTGACCGGACGCCCATTCTGGGGGGATGGATCGCCTGCCCGGAGACGATCATGGAAATCACCGGCGCCGACGAAACCCAATACTGGGACGATCCGCAGGGGGTGAGCCTGGCGGCCTACCGGGCCCTCGGCATGGATGGCCTGCTCGGATTGTTCGTGCCCAAGGAGCGTGGCGGCTACCGGGGGATCGATCACAACACCTACCTGCGCACCGACACGGGCATGAGCCTGGAGCAGGCCGTCACCGACATCGACGCCATGCCCTCCCCCGAGAAGATCGAAAACGACTTCGATTTCGAGGCGAACTACGCCACCTTCATCCAGACCCGGCGCGAGATGCAGGCCCGCTGCGGCGACATGGTCTGGATGCCGGCCAACTGGTCGGCCGGCGCCCGGATCTCCTGGTACGGCAAATACGGCTACGAAAATTTCTTCATGATTGTCGCCATGTATCCCGACCGGGCGCGGAAGCTGCTCGAAATCGGCGGCGCCATCGGCCGCTGCCAGGGGCGGCTGATCGGCAGGGCGGTCCGGGAGGGGATGCATCCCGGCGCCATCCTGCTCGGGGAAGACATCTGTTCCCAGCGCGGACCGATGATCTCGGTCGATTTCATGGAAAAATACTACGCGCCCCAATTACGCTACGGATTGGAGCCGTTGCTCGAAGCCGGCTGCCGCCCCGTATGGCACAGCGACGGCAACGTGCGGCCGATGATGGATTTCCTGATCGATGCCGGCGTGCAAGGTTTCCAGGGCTTTCAACCCGAATGCGGCATGCACCTGGTGGAGATCATCGAACGGCGGACGCGCGAGGGCGAACCGCTGCTGATCTTTGGTTCACTCGCCGTCACGACCGAACTGCCGGTCTGCACCCCCGCGGAAATCGAAGCCAAGGTGCGCCGGGCCATCGACATCTGCAAGGGACGCGCTTCCCTCGTGCTCTTCACGTCCAATACCATCAATCCGGACGTTCCGCTGGCCAACATCCGGGCAATGTACGGAGCCATTTTGAATCGGTGACGCGGCCGGCGCCGGCCTGGCCGCCGAGTATTTCCGCAAAAGCCGATCCCCACTTCTCTCCGGGAGCGTATCCCCATGGCCGATGTCCTCTGGAATCCCGACTTAAAGGTGCGCCCGATGCGCCCCGACGAGCTCGATGAGGCGCGCCGAATCGGCACGCGCGCTTTCCGGCAGAACTTCCTCGACGCCTACGCCGGCGAGGAAACGCTGGTGGGCGAGACTCCCGAGGGTCGGCTGGTCTGCTGCCTCTCGCTGGTCGATCGCCCGTTGTGGTGGGGCAAGGGACGGGTGCCCGCCGCCTCGGTGGGCGGCGTGGCCACCTTGCCCACCGAACAGAAGAAAGGCTACGCCGGCGCGCTGATGGTGGGCACGGTGCGCCACCTGCGCGAGCGGGGTTTCTGCGTCAGCCCCCTTTGGCCTTTCTCGTTCGCCTTCTACCGCAAGTTCGGTTGGGAACAGACCGTGGGCGACCTGATCGCGCGTCCCTGGCCCGAAATGCTCGAACGACTGCCCGTCGCTGAAGGCGAGGTGCGTCCGGCCACGCGTGACGACATCCCCGCTCTTAACCGTCTGCACGCCTCGCTGGCCACGGCCTACAACGCCACCAGCGTGCGCGACGAGGCCTGGTGGACGGGTAATTACGCCCGGAACGATTTTCCCGAGCGATGTCTGGTTCACCTGGGCGGGAGCGCTGGCGCCGCGTCGGCCGGCGAGATCGAGGGTTACACGATTTATCGCCTCCAGCCCAATCCCCAGAGCCAAGGGTTGACCATCCGGGCGATCGAGTCGTGGGCCGCCGCGCCGCGCGTGCTTGCCGCCCTGACGCGGGCGCTGGGGCGCCTGCCCGGCGCCACGGCGGTCCATCTCATCCTGCCGGCCGACTCCCTGCTGCCCGATCTGTTCCCCGACCGCGTGCCCATGGACACCGGGTGCGCTGCGAGCTGCTGACGGGCTGGTGGATCGACACCGGGAAGCTGACGCCGCTGCTCGAGGCGAACCGGCTGCTGCTGGAGAAGCAGGAGCGCCGCACCGACGGCCGCGTTGCAATCGCCAATTCCGATTCCGGTGGCGACGCCTGGGTGCACTTCGCGATCGAGCAGGCGGCGCACGCCGATGCATTGCGCTGCCCCATCCACGTTTTCAGCCGCCTGTTCGCCGGCGCCCTGCGAGCCGGCCAGGCACGCGCCCTCGGCCTGCTCGAAGGCGGCAGTCCGGCGATGAACGCCGCCAGCGACCGCCTCCTCCACGGCCGTATCCCTTTCCGCTCGGAAATCGAAACGGGCTGAATCATCTCTGGCCGCTCTCGTGATCGTGATCGTGATCGTAATCGAAACCGTCCGCATTAATTACGTTCGCGATCGCGGGCATCCGGCGTACGTCTTACACACATACTCGCATCGTGGCGATCTCGCGGCGCGCACATCGCCCCCTCGATCCTTCGGGGCGGAACATAGCCGTTTCTCACACAAAGACTTAACGCGGCGGAGCCGCGATGTGCCTCGGTGTGTATAATTCCAGACTCAACGCATTACGGGAATCACGGAGATTCGTTCGTGATCACCGACGATGCGGAGAGATGTGATTGATCTTTCATCTTCGCGCCTTTGCGTCTTTGCGAGACGAATGCCAAACTGAAGCTTGTATTCCAAGGGCAAGTGCAGGTAGATCATGACCCCTCCGGGGGGGCGCGGGGTGGCGGTGGGCGCATCTCACCGTTGTCTGCAGGCAATCGACAATGGCGCGTTCCCGACGGAGTAAAGAGACAAGAAGACTCATGGAGACGAGGAGACGGAGACCATACAAATCACACGGCATATCGATAGCCACCTGCCCGCCGGAGGAACCAGGTCTCCTTGTCTCCGATCCGTCCCCCTGTTTCCTTTTATGCGAATCCCGGTCACGCGCTCGATCAAATCCGGAATACGCCCGGGGGCGGTTTTTTTTATTGATTGTTCCCGAAAATCGTCTCATACTTTTAGATATTGGGGTATTGCGGTCCTAAATATCCCGAACCAAATTGCAACCAGGCTGACCTTTCGGGCCGGCGAATCCTTGGGGGGAGGATTGCCATGTATTCGCGATATCGTTTTTTGTTTTTCGCTATGGCGCTAGGTGTGCTGGCCGCCGACTCGGCTTACGCGCGCCCGGAGTTTCTCGCGGCATTTGATTCCCGCTACCCGACTTCGACGCTGGGAACCACGTTGAGTTGCACGTTGTGCCATCCCAATTTCAACACGTCGCAGTTTACCCTGTATGGCGCGGAATTCAGGGACGCGTCCGGCACCGTGGATGACCGTTTCCTGGCGATCGAAACGCTCGATCCGGATATCGACGGCTTCGATAATCTGGCCGAGATCCTCGCCAGCACCAATCCGTCGGATCCGGCATCATTCCCGGTAACGCCGACACCGACGCCAACTCCCACGCCGACACCCACACCCACACCCACGCCCACGCCAACTCCCACACCCACGCCTACACCAACGCCGACACCGACGCCAACTCCCACACCCACGCCCACGCCCACGCCCACACCCACGCCCACACCAACGCCGACACCGACACCGACGCCGACGCCGACGCCGACACCGACGCCAACTCCAACACCC
>JAMCWS010000314.1 GCA_023480605.1 bacterium | reverse complement strand
CGTAAGCCGTCTCCAGCGCGGGCAGCAGGCGGCGAACGACGGCGTTCATGAACCGGGCCGCGGGCGCTCCGCCGGCGCGGCGGGCCAGCGCCACCGTCTGTTGGCCGACCGCGTAATCGGGCGCCTGGGTTTGGAATAATTTCTCATATGCCGCCAGGCGCAGGATCCACCAGAGCGGTTCCGGAGTCCTGCGCCGGCTGAACATCGCGCGACGCTCCATCCCTCGGGGTTCGGAGCCGCGCGGCAAGCCTTCGCCACCACCGACCCCCGCCTGTTCGAGAAGATGATCGAGCAGGGCCAGGCGGCGCAGAACCCCATGGGCGAGCCGATGGGCCTGGGCGCGTTCGCGCCGGTCGATCCCCGCCGGATCGGCGCCCGGACCGGAAAAACCGGATTCCGCGCCGCCGGCCGAACCCGCCTTCAAGGCGCAAAGGCACCGCCACGCCGCCAGGCGCGCCGGCGAGAGGACGTCGGGCGAAGGGGTCATGGGTTGTCGGGCGGTTCGGGGCGCTTGGGGACGAGGGACGCCCCGGCGTGGGCGTCGCGTAAACCGTCGCGGCGGCTTAGATACAGCGCCACCCCCACCAGGATATAGCTCCACGAGACCGCCGCCAGCACGAGGTCGAGGTAATGCTTCAGGATGAACAACAGGAAGGCGATGACGATCATGGTCACGAGGATCTCGAACGGCTGCCGCCCGGCCAGGGGGATGCTCTTGAAGCCCTTGTAGGGTACCTTGCTGACCATCAGGTAGGCGATCACGACGATAAAGGGGGGTGCGATGGCGCGGTAAGGAATCCAGGTGGTGATCGTGCGTTCGTTGGCGAAGATCCAGGCCAGGGCCATCACGGCCAATGCCGCCCCCGGGATGGGCAGGCCGAGAAAGGTTTTTCGCTCCTCGCGCATGGCCTGGACGTTGAAGCGCGCCAGACGCAAGGCGCCACAGATGGCGTAAAGGCCGCAGACGCCGGTGGCGATGCCGGGGCTGGTTTCCGACAGGAAATCATACGTGAGCAGGGCGGGCGCCACCCCGAAGGCCACCAGGTCGGCCAGCGAGTCGAAATTCATGCCGAAGGCGCTCGCCGTGCGCGTCAGGCGCGCGATCGCTCCGTCGAACACGTCCAGAATGGCCGCGATGGCGATCAGCCAACACGCCTGCTTGGGGTCGCCGCCGAAGACCTCGAAGATGGCGAGCATGCCCGCCAGCAGGCTGGCCGCCGTGAACAAGTTGGGCAGAATGTAGACCTTGCGCACGCGGTTCCTTCCTCTCGCGCCCCCGATTCGCGACCTCGCAAACCTTCATGAAAACACAATCCCCGCCCGCCGGCAAATCGAAACGACGCGGCGGCGCGCATCGGGGCGCGGCTCGGATGCGTTGTCCGATCCCATTGGAGGCGGCGCAAATCATCGTAATATGTTGTCGGCGGAGCCACGATGCCCGCCGGCCATCACGATACATAAATATAGAAGCCACTTCCGCTTCGAACCGGGTTATAATCAGTTCTTATTCACCGAAGTTGATGTTCGATTCTCAGTCGATCGAGGCTTGCACCATGACGAATGGGGAGACGCAACAAGCCGTTCAAATGTTCAATGTCGATATCGCCACGGAGGACGGGCCGTTACGGGGAATCCTGGCGGCGCCGCTCCGCCCCATGCGGCTGATGGAAATCGTGGCGACGGCCGCGCCGCTGGCGAGCGAAATCACAGACCGGGCGATGGCCCGCGAAAAGGCGCGGGGCCGGACCATCTCGTGCCGCGATGGTTGCGGAGCCTGTTGCCGCCAGTGGGTTCCCTTGTCCATCCCGGAGGTTTTCTGGATTCGAGAGTTGGTGGATGACCTGCCGGGCGCGCGGCGCGCGGCGATGCGACGGCGATTCGAGAAGATTTCGGCGGCGCTGCGCCGAAGGTCCGGATTCGTCAACCGCCTGCTCGAACCCGAACCAACCGCGGAATCCACCTTTCCCCAGGCGCGCGAATACTTCGCGCTGCAATTGGCTTGTCCCTTTCTCGATCGCGAAAGTTGTTCGATTCACGAGCATCGTCCAATGGCCTGCCGGGAGTGCAACGTCACTTCGCCGGCCGGGCGCTGCGGCCACCCTTACAAGACGCCGGTTGATCACGTGGCGCTGCCTTTCAGTCTGACGGTTGCGCTTGGCCGGATGGCTTCGGCGCTGACGGGCCAACCGCCCCGACTTGTGCCCCTGGCGCTGGCCATCGAGTGGGCGCGCGAGCATAATGAACTGGGCCGGCGAACCTGGCCCGGTCCGCAACTCGTCCAGGCTTTCATACAAGCGTTTTGATCCGGAGCCGCATCTCGGATTTGCCGGCAAAGGAATACGACGGGACACGAGCTCGCCTTATGCCAACGAAATGGAAATGCGCCTCCGGCGTTACCGTCGTCGATCCGAATGATTTGATTTAGGCGGGCGGATGAATTATACGGTATGCGGTCCCCGCGCGCGTCGCCGGTTTCGCCTGTTCACGTCGGCGGGGGCGCGCCGAGGTGTCGCAATATTACCCCACGGAGATGACAACCACATGATTTTCAGGCTGCTTTTAGGGGGTGCGCTTTTAGTGGCTTTGACCGCTTGCGGCCCCGAGGGCGTCATGGAATACACGGATCCGGCAGAAGCGCAAGCGCCCGTCACGGCAGCCCCCGCCCCGTCCGGGGCGATTCCGGTCCCCGTCCCGCCGGCCACGGCCGCCAAAGCAAGTCCGGCGCGGAAGGCGGCCGGTCCGAACCCTTCGCCGGCATCGACGCCGATTTCGTGACGGCCGCGGGTATTACGATTGCGATATCAAGACCGGGAAAGAACCGACACTATTCGCGGCCCGTGGCGCGACACCCAGCCGCCAAGCCGATGCGCCCATTTCATTGACATACATTTCACGTGCCGCGCCCGGGCGATCCATGATATCGTATCGTCCATGCGCGCAAAGCGTCGATTCCGCACGTCCCCCATTCCGGACGGTCCCCTCCGCCTATCCCGACCCATCCCGATGGACCCATGCTGATCATTCATGCCGATGACTTTGGCGCCTCCCGGGCAATCACCGACCGGATACTGGCGTGCCATGACGAGGGACGATTGGACAGCACCAGCGTCATCCCGACCGGCCGGGCGTTCGACCACGCCGTCGGAGAGAAGCTCAAGCGACCGAACCTGCGGCTGGCCATCCACCTCAACCTGGTGGAGGGCCGCCCGCTTTCCCCACCGTCGGAGATTCCGCTCCTCGTCGACGGGCGCGGGGAATTCCGGCTGGGATTCACGGGCTTCTGGCGGCTCGATCGCCGTTTCGGGCGGATGGGGCGGGCCGATCTGCGCGATCAGATCAAGGCCGAATTGCGGCGCCAGATCCGGCGCGTCGCCGCCGCCCTGGGCGCCGATTTACCCCTTTACCTTGACAGCCACATGCACACGCACATGACGCCGCCCGTCTTCGCCTGCCTGACGGAACTGGCGGCCGAGTTTCGCTTCGCCTATGTGCGGTTGCCGGCCGAACCTTTTTTTTGGCATCTCGCGCGGCCGGGCGACCTGCGCAATTACCTGGGACCCAACATCGCCAAGCACCTGCTGCTCAATCGGCTCGCCCGCCGCCGCCGGCCGGTCCTCGGGCGCCTGGGGATCGCGGCGAACGACTACTTTATCGGCGTCCTGTATACGGGCCGGATGACCGCCGCGGCGTTGCGCGCCGGACTCGCCGCCATCGGCGGGCGCGCCGGGGACACGCGCGGCCGAGATGACGCCGTCGTCGAGGCGCTCTTTCACCCCGGCGGGGCCGCACCGGGCGAAGAAGCATTCTTCGGCAGCCGGAAATCCCTGATCGAAGCGTATTACTCTCCCAATCGGAACGCGGAATACCAGGAACTTCTGAGTCCTGAAATGGCCCGAATCATTGCCCAATATCGCGGCGGATGGAACGCCCGCCCATCCCCTGCGTCACATCATGGATAAGCGCGTATGGAAAAAGCTCAGCCGCCGGAAGACTATCGGAATTCGCCCGCCGAATGCGACGCCTGGGACAACGTGGTCGTCTCCACTTACGGCCTGGTGCGGCGCGATTTCCAGGACGACGCCACCGCGATCAAGTTTTTCTCGAAGGATTATCGCGAGGGCAAGAGCGGCGGGACGTTCAGCACGGCCCCTTATCTGACGGACGGCGGCGTCCGGGGGGGAGGGGCGATCACTCGTGAGAGCGTGGATCGCCTCGCCGCCTTTCGCCGATCGCTCGGGGCCGATTGCCTGCTCGTCCGGACGCGGCACGACTACTTCCGGGATTTCGCCGACGCGGTGCACATCGACCGGTCCTACCTGACGTTCATGCTGGACCTGAGCGGCGGCGCCGACCGGATCTGGCAAAAGGAGATGAACACCAAGTCGCGCAATCAGACGCGCAAGGGGCTGAAATGTAACCCCCAAGTACGCTTCGGCCATCGGGAGCTGCTCGACGACTTTTACCAGGTGGTCTCCCGGGCGTGGCGCGACCTCGGGACGCCGACCCACAGCAAAGCGTTTTACGCGAACATCCTGCGTTACTTCGGCGACAACGCCACGATCATCGCCATCCACCTCGACGGCGCGCCCGTATCGGCCGCCATGCTGCTGACGTGCAGCCAGACGCTTCACCACCCCTACGCCTGCACCATCAAGAAGTATAACTCGCTCTGCATCAACAACGTATTATACTGGAAGATCATCGAATGGGGATGCGCGCGCGGTCTGGCCTGGTTTGACATGGGCCGCAGCATGATCGGCCAGGGGACGGCCGCTTACAAGAAGTCCTGGGGGGGCCAGCCGGTTCCGGTCCACTACAATTACTTTTTGGCGCCCGGCCGCCGGCCGCCGGACTATAACAGCAGGCTGATCCACCTGGCCACGGCGGCCTGGAAATGCTTGCCCGTGCCGGTTGCCAATCTCCTCGGTCCGCGGTTGATTTCGGGCGTTCTTTAAGGTATTTTTGCCTCTGAATCAAAGTCATTGACACTCGAACGGCTCGGAATCCGGGCCGGGCACGCGTGGACGAAAACGACGATGACGGGCCGCCGCCGCCGGCCGCCCGGTGGGAAAAGAACACTCCGATGAGCGACGTCACACTGTCCGTGATCATCCCGCTCTACCGCGAGGGCAGGCACCTCGCCGAAAGCTTGGGGGTGATCAGGCGCCACCTCGACGCGCTGAACGAAACCTACGAATTCTGCCTGGTCGACGACGGATCCGACGACGACACCTGGCAAGTGATCAATACGCTTTCGCAGTCCATGCCGCAACTGCGGGCGATCCGTTTCAGCCGCAATTTCGGCAAGGAAGCGGCACTCGCTGCCGGCCTCGAAATCAGCCGCGGCCGGGCGATGATCATCATGGACGGCGACCTGCAGCACCCACCGGAACTCATCCCGCGGATGGTCGGCCTGTGGACCGAAGGCAACGAAATCGTGGACGCCGTCAAGTCCGAACGGGGTCGCGAAAGCGCGCTTTACAAGTTTCTGGCCACGGCCTTCAATGCGCTCATGTGCCGGTTATCGGGTTTCGATCTGCACGGCGCGTCCGATTTCAAGCTGCTCGACCGCCGCGCGGCCGACGCCTGGCTGCGCCTGCGCGAGAATCGAACCTTCTATCGCGGCATCACCGAGTGGATCGGCTTCCGCCACGCCCGGCTGCCGTTCGTCGTTCCCAGTCGCGCCGACGGCAAGAGCGCCTGGTAGTTCG
>JAMCWS010000124.1 GCA_023480605.1 bacterium | reverse complement strand
AGCAACTGGCGGATCAGGTCGGGCGAGGCCGTCGGCCGGGGCAGGTCGGGGTCGAGGCGAGCGCTGACGGCGATCCGGTCGCGTTCGAGATCGGGCGCCATGATTTTCAGGATGTCGCTGATGAGGACGTTGAGATCGACCGGCTGGACCTTCTGTTCGACCGGGCGGTGCAGATCGAGCAGTTGACGGACAAGGCGGGCGATCCGGTCAACCTCTTCGTCGATGACGGCCAATTGTTCGAGGCTGGGGTCGGTTCGGCGGCGGCCGCCCTCGGCCCGGCGCAGGTTGTTTTTCACCAGCGCGAGGTAATTCTTGATGATTCCGAGCGGATTGTTGATCTCGTGGGCCAGGTTGCCGGCCATCCGCCCCGTGGCGAAATACTTCTCGGTCTGACTGAGTTTACGCGTGGCGGCGGCCAGTTCGCGGTCGCTGACGGCCACCTTGCGCTCCAGTTCCAGCGCGAACTGGGTGAGTTTCATGAACAGGTCGGCCTGCTCGATGGCGACGCTGACGGCCCCGGCCAACGAAGTCATGATGCGGGCCAGTTCACCATTGTAGGCGGCGGCGGCGGTCGAAGCGAGCGTCAGCGTGCCGATGATCCGGTCGCGCGACGGCAGGGGTGCGACGAGGTAGGACTTGAATCCTTCGCCTTCGAGCAGGCTGATTTCGACGAATTCGCCCGGACCGGCCCCGCTCACCTCGGCGCGAAGCGTCTCGCGCCCCGCCACCACGCGCGCGTGCAGCGAGCCCTTCGTGGGTATCCGTCCGTTGTCGAACCGGGTCACCAGGACCGGCGGGAAAATTTGAGTGACGCGCAGGTCCGAGCCGTCGCGGTCGAACAGCGCCAGCCAGCAGGCGTCGAACGGGAGGATTTTGCCCAGGTCGCGCAGCAGGATTTTGAAGATGTCGTCCAGGCTCAGGGCCTGGATGATAGCGTTGGTGATCTCGTTGATGACGTGGATGTGTTCGGCCCGCAGGCGGTTTTCCTGCAGGCGCGCCTCCAGCGACCGGTAGGAATCGCGCAGCCGGGCGGCCATGACGTTGAAGGCGTCGCCCAGGTCGCCGATTTCGTCGCGCGTGCCGACGGTGACCTGCACGTCCAGGTTGCCCCCCGCCAGCGCCTCGGCCTGGCGGCGCAGCAGGTCGAGAGGGCGGATGAGGCGCCGCGTCGCCAGCGAGGCCAGCAGCATCAGGATGACCACCACCGCCGCCGTCACCAGCAACGACGTCCAGATGAGGGCGTCGCGCGGCCCCAGGTAGTTCTCCATGTCGTAACGCAGGATGACGAGCCAGACGGCCCCGGCCCGCCGGCCCACCGGGGGGAAGCGCATCATGGATTGCAACGGCGCCGGGGCAAACAGGAACGAGTCGCCCTTAAGGTCGACGGTGAACCAGGGGGCGACGCTCCGGCCGCCGGCCAGGGAGGCGTCGATCCGCGAGGCGACGGCGCCTTGGAGCGGCTCGGTGCAATAAATCGGCCCCAGGGCGCGCGAGTAAACAAGCAGAAACTCGGGGCGTTGGGCCAGGAGGTTCAGATACGATTCGACCAACCGGCCCGCGTCGCAGACGATGAAAAACAGGCCGTCGTTCCGGTCATGAAAGACGTACACGCCGCACCGCATCGGCGCCAATTGCCCGGCCAGCAGGAACTCCAACTCGGTGAACATGCCGCGCGCCGGTATCGACGCGCGCGCCGCCCACCACTCCTTGAAAAGCGAGGCCGACCGGCTGATCTGGTTGACCAGGGAATCGTTCTTGCCGGCCACCACGGGACTGACTTGCATGCCGCCGCGGGCGTCGATCCAAACGACGGCCTCGACGCTGGTGCCCAGGCCGGGGGCCTGCGCCAGCGTCGCGGCGTCGGCGCCGTAGCGGGCGACAACGCCGTCAAAGCGGATGAAAGACCAGGAAAAAAAACGGTCGAATTGACGCGCATAACTTACGGCACGCTCGCCCAGTTCCATTCCCAGCGTCTTCTCGAAGGTCAGGCGCGAACCCGCGCCCACCAGAACGAGGAAAACCGACGCCGGTACCAGGCAGAACGGCAGGATCAGCAACAGCAATTTGCGCTGGATGGACCGGTTGGCCAAGGAAGCCGATCCTTTCGGCGGCGCGGGACGGTCATCCGCACCGCGCCCGTCATGCCGGGGCTCGCCGGCGCCTACCGGCGCCCGGCCCCCGTCGCACTTCGATGCCATGGCCTCATGTTGCCACAGCGGCCCGGAAGGGTGCCACCGTTTTCGGTCGGACCCAGGCGCGTTGCGGCCCATCGCGTTCGCGTGCCCGCAACCGATTCGTCATCGAATCCCCGCATCGTTCCCTGCATTTTGACGGCCGTTGTTATAGAATGAAGCCCAATGGACGGGCCGACGATGAGTCCGCGGTTCTACATCCTGCTGGCCGACGCCGTGCTGACGGCGCACGCGGCGCTGGCGGCGTTCGTCGCGCTGGGTCTGCCGGTCGTCTGGATCGGCGCCTGGCGCGGCTGGGCGTTCGCGCGCAATCCCTGGTTGCGGGCCGTTCACTTGGGGTTGCTGGGCTGCATCGCCCTTGAAGCCCTCGTCGGAGTCTATTGCCCCCTGACCGTCTGGGAAGACGCGCTGCGTCAACTGGCCGACCAGCCGGGCTACCAGGGGTCCTGCGTGGAATACTGGGTGAGCCGAATCCTTTTCCACCCATGGCCGCCGGCGGCTTTCACGGTTCTCTACATCCTCTACTTTGCCTTGACCGCCATCACCTGGCGTATCGTCCGTCCGCGTCCCTTCGGATTTGGCGCCGTAGCGCGCAGGCGGTGAGAATGCCAACAGCGACGATGGCTCGCCGGTGCGGGGGACGTTCAGTTCCCGATTTCGCGATGGATTTCCGTACGGCGCCGCGGCGCATTTGCCAGGACCATCCAAAAAAAAATCGCCCCGAAAAATGCTAAAGGCTTGTGGCTGTTGGGTTGTGCCGACGTCGGAAGTGGATACGCTTTTTAAAAAAAACGGGGAATATCCCGGGGTATTTGAGTCTTGACAACGCCGGGAACCATTAGGCATGCTATTATTTCGGTTGTTCGCCGGGTGAATGCTCGATCCGTTTGCATTCGCGCCGCAGAGCGTAAGGCAGGTTCTGGACGCCGAAGCCCCAAGGTTTCAGGCGCCTGCGGATGGGCGGACAATACGGTGCGGGGTCGTAGCTCAGTTGGTTAGAGTGCCGGACTGTCACTCCGGAGGTCGCGAGTTCAAGTCTCGTCGGCCCCGCCATGGAATTTAGGCCGCAAGTCAGAGATAATCAATGACTTGCGGCTTTTTTCTGTGTTTACCTTATTCGCCCCGAGTGTCTGCATTATGGGCACAATATGGGCACGGTTTGGGCACTTTATGGACACTGGATTTCCAAATGGCCACCTCACACGAAATGCATCATCGCGCCAAGAGCTTGTTGTGACGATATGTTGACGATGGCCTTCCAAGATGGACGCTGGTCGACAACAATACGGTTTCGACAGCATGACGACGTCGGACAAGTTCCAGCTCATCCGCGACACGGGCGGACGAGGGTCGTTGCGCTCGGATTTTTGTCTCGAGGATCTCAACATCTGGCTCCCGGCGATCCCCGGCCCCGCGGAGATCATCACCCAGAATGCTTGCCGGATCTACAACCCGTTCCTGATTCACGGATGTTCCCCTTGGCAGATCCTTCAGGAGATCTGCCTCAACCATCCCGGCACGACCGTCGCCGTGCGCCCCTACGACTCGCGCGCGACCCTGTTTCTGGGGATGCCGGACACACCCTACGTCAACTCAAGCTCCGTGCTTCGGACGTACAACCTCCAGGAGCGGATGCGGAACGGCGCTCTGAAAGGCGAGATCAAGACGGACGGGGCGAACCTGCAGCCGTTTCGCAAGTATCATCTCTGCCGCTCGGGCGAGAATCTCATCCGCAACAACCTCAAGATGACCAAGTACATCTACACCTGCGTGACGCTGGGTTGGGATCGCAATGTGGATGTCCGTGTTTTCGCCACCTTGTGTAGCAATGCGGGTCATGCGCTGGCGGACATCGGCAAGCAGACCAAGTCCGAAGCCAATGACTGGTCTAATTCAGTCCGCTCAACTTACGTCAATTCGAACATGCCGCTGGAGCACAACCCGGACGGCATCACCGGCGCCGTGTCGGACACCCAGGTCTCGCGCCACTCGACCGGAGCGATCGGCGTGAAGCCGGTCCTCATCTTCGACGCCATGATGCCAAAGGACCAGATCCGCAACCTCTATGTCGAAAAACGCAATGTCACCGACGAGGACATGGCGCTGCGTTACCAGGTCTCCATCCTCGCCGACTGCCTCCGGCGCGCCTACTACGGCGAGCTGTGGATCCGCGGCGACGCCGACATCTGGCCCAACGACGTGATCATGCTCTACGACGAAGCCAACCGGATGTACGGGGCGGTCGAAGTCGCCGAATCCATCCTGCACTTCGATCGGGAGAACGGCTATTACTACGTGGTGAAGCCCGATGTTCTGGTCGCGCCCCAGGACATGCTGACCCCTAATCAACTGCGTTTGCACAAGTGTATCCTGATCCCGCGCGACTTCGATCCCGAGAAGGAGTATGACCAACCGAGCGTTGGCCAGGCTGCGGGCAATGTGGTGGGTGGGATCGTTTCGGAGCCGGTCAAGGTCACCCTGGGAACGCTATGGACGGCGAATCCAATGAATCTGGAGTGGTTCAACAGCGCCTGGCACAAGGCCGATCATTTGTGCCATGGGTTGCTCGGCAAAGTCAGCGATCGTGACCGGACGGTAAATCATCCGGTTTCCGTTTTTCCACTCTTCTACCAAGGCCGCACATGGTGGCCTTACGCAAGTCACGGCAGCACGGCGAGTATCAAACTCATTGGCAATGTGAATGACACGCTGGACGAACGTCTTGAGGAGGCCCGGAAGCCTTTCAAGGAGGGTTTCTGGGGATCGTTGAAGACAATCGTCAATCAGTGGCGCTATGGCAACGCGGACATCAGTCTGCAGGGCACGGAAGAACGGGAGGGAAGGCAATGAATTTAACTCGCACCCAACAGATGGTGCAGGAGAATATCGAAGCTGACAAGAATCGGCAGCGCAACCTTTTTCCGTGCAACATTCACGCGACGCTGGCGCGCGAGCGGGTGGTCGTTCTGGAAGATCAGGACACGGGGCGCCTCATCTCCGCGGCGATGGTGCTGCCGCACTCTCTGATCTACCGCATCCCGACGGCGCAGTCCAACTTTGCTTTTCTGCTCACCGGGGACGACCGGCATACGGCGGGGATTCCCATTCTCTACGATCGCAACTGGATTGAGCCGCGGCTCTTTGCCACCGGATGCGGTGAGCTGGATGGGGGCTGAGCACAAGGCCGTTGGGGGAGCGATTCATACTCACATTCGCTACTCTTCCTCCACGATGAATTCGTCGTCGCGCATGGGCCACATACACACTCGCGAATGTCCCGCGAGCGACGTGATCTCACTGGGATGTGCATATGAGCCCTGGTTGGTTGCCTTGGCCGAATGCATCGAATACAATGAACCCAGCCGCGCACCGGTTTTGATGGGAGGCCTAATCTGGGCGAGATAGGCTCTGTATGCAAAATCTGAAGCGTCCATGCCCCATTGAACTTTACTTCCCGCGGCAATGTACTGATTTGGGCCTTGTTCGACAATTGTGAAAATGTCTATGTAGAGCGGCGTTCCG
>JAMCWS010000232.1 GCA_023480605.1 bacterium | reverse complement strand
GTCCCCCGGCCCATTCGCAGAAGGTGGGGTAGAGATCCAGGGAACAGGAGAGCCGGTCGACCGGCGCCGCCTGGCGCACGGGACCGCCGGCGACGACGAGGGGGCAGCGGATGCCGGTGTCGTAATGCGGCGCGCCCTTGGCGATGAGGCCGTGATCGCCCATCATCTCGCCGTGATCGGTGGTGAAGACGACAATGGTATTCTCCCACAGGCCCGATTCCCGTAGGTGGCGGACGACGCGGCCGATCTGGTCGTCGATCAGGCGGAGCGAACCGTGGTAGAGCGAGCGCAGCTTGCGCACGGCGGCCGGTTTGTCGTAGATCACCCGGAACTTCAGGTAGCTGTCGAGAACCGCTTCGAGCAGCTTGGGACCCTGCTCGAGCCACTCGGCCGGCAGGGGCGCCGGCATCGACTCGGGAGCAAACATCGAGGCGTAAGGCTCGGGCGGGTCGTAGGGATCGTGGGGCGCGACGTATGAAATGTGGCAGAAGAAGGGCCGGTCGGGGTTGTCGGCCGCGGCGCGCTTGATGAAGTCCAGCCCGCACTCGGTGATATAGGCGCGGTTCCTGGGCTGTTACGGCACCGGCGAGACGTACATCCGGTCCCAGGCCGAGGCCGCCTTGCGGGGCGCGAGGAGGCGTTCGAAGGCTTCGCGCTTGAGGCGCTGCTGTTCGGGCGTGGCGCCTTGCTGGGCGTCCATTGGCGTGTAGGCCTGAACGGAGCCCGAGTGGGAGTTGGTGGTCGCGAGCGCGGCGGCGTAGTGCTCGGGGTGGTTGGCCTTGACCCAGTCGATATAGGGGCTCCAGCGCGGGTCTTCGCTGATGATCGCCTCGTCGAAGCCCAGGAAGTCCAGGCTGCTCGGTGGCGCCCAGTGCATGGGCGTCTGGTGGATTTTACCGAAGACGCCGGTGCGGTAGCCCTGGCCGCGCAGCTCGTGGGCATAGGTGGGGTTGTCGCTCTGGAGCGCGACATTGTTGGTGACGACGCCGTGGATTTCGGGCGAGCGGCCCGTGAGAATGGTGGCGCGGTTGGGCGCGCAGACGGGCGCGGTGGCGTAGAAGCGGTCGAAACGCAATCCCTCGGCGGCCAGGCCGTCGAGTGTCGGCGTGGAGTCGACGCCGCTGCCATAACAGCCCAGGAACCGCGCCCCGAGCTGGTCGGCCATGATGAAAACGATATTGGGGCGCCGGGACGGCGACTTGCCCGCCGGCTTGCCGCCCGCGGCTTGGGGATGGATTTCTTGCTTCACGGTCGACTCCTTCGCCGCCGCGGGCGCCCCGGCGGGCGCGCCGGGGGCGAGGCCGCCCAGCAGACCCGCCGAAACGGCCGCGGCCGTGCGGATGAAATTGCGGCGCGAGAGGCCGGAGGCCTGGTCCGGCGCGCCGGATGCGGATTCCTGATTTGTGGATTGGCTCATGGGTTGCGGAACCTCGCTTGAAGTCCGAAGATACGTATCCAGCCACGAAATCACGCGAAAAGCACGAAAAATTCCGGAAAACGCAACCGCACCGGGCGATTCAGGTTTTCCCAATCCTGTCGCGAAAATATTCGGTCAGTTCCTGCCCCAGCAGCAGCATGCCGGTGCGCGGATCGCGGGGGCCGGTGTCGAAAGGATCGCCGGTTTCGCGCATCCATCGCTGAAGGCGGGCCTCGAGTTCGGCGCGCGCCGCCGAGTGCGCGGGATCCTCCGCCAGGTTTTTCATCTCATACGGGTCGTTGGCGCGGTCGAAGAGGATCGTCTCGTGATCGTCCTCGCCGCGCCAGCGCGAATAAAGGTAGCGATGTGTGCGCACGCCGCGCCAGATCCCCACCCACCTGGTGCGCGTCGGCCACCCCGGGCCGAGCATCTGGAGGTAGACCGAGTCCGGCTCCGTCCCTTGGCCGTCGCGGAAGACGTGCGAAAGGTCCATCCCCTGAACTTCCCGCGGAATGTCGATTCCGCACAGGCTGAGGAGGGTTGGCATCACGTCCACGCTGTTGAACAACACGTCCGAACGTTCCCCGGCCCGACCGGTTTCCGGCCAGCGCACGATGAGGGGAATCCGAACCGATTCGTCGTAGGGCGTTCCCTTCGAGCCGCGCATCGAAATATGCATCCAATTCTCGTATTCGGCCGTGTAGCCGTGGCTGTAAAGATGATCCCCGTGGTCGGACGAAAAACACAGAATCGACTCGCCGGCGAGGCCCATGCGGTCGAGCGCCGCCATCAGGCGTCCCATCTGCGCGTCCAGGGCCGTCACGTTGCCATAATAAGCGGCGATCTCCCGGCGCGCGTGGGCCGCCAGCGCCTGGGGCACGTTCGGGCGGAGCTCGATCGTCGCGGGATCGTAAACGTCGTATTCCTTCGGAAACGAGTTGTAGGGCCAGTGCGGCGGACCCCACGACATGACGAGCGCGAAGGGCTTGTCGGGCGTGGCGCGCCGGTGTTCCTCCATGAAGCGGATCGCCAGGTCGGTCTCCTCCTCCGGCAGCCCATTTCGTGATCTGGCGCGGACCGGTCTCATTCTCGAAATATGGATTTTTGTAATAGGACATGCCGCAGCAATCGTAAGCGGCCATGTAGTCGAAGCCGTAGCGTTTATCCTCGGTGTAGGGGGGGTGCCCCAGGTGCCATTTGCCGACGTAGGCCGTGCGGTAGCCCGCGGGCTTGAGCGCCTGCGGCAGTGTCGTTACGTCGGTGCGCATTTTGTATTCGTTATCCACGACGCCGTTTTTGTGCGCATACAGCCCCGTCAGGAGCTCGGCGCGGTACGGCGAGCAGAGGGGACAGCTCGTAAAAGCCTGGTCGAAGACGATTCCCCCGGCGGCGAGGCGGTCGAGATGCGGCGAGCGGACGACGGGATTGCCGCAGCAGCCGACGGCGTCATAACGCAACTGGTCCGCGAAAACGAAAACGATATTGGGCAGCTTTGCCACCTTGGCCCCTTCCATTGATTTCGACTTGCACACGCCACCTCTCGGCGGCCCTCAAGCGTTTCACGAGCCGGTCGCCGGCGCGGCGCCTTCCGAAGGCTTGGCGAGCGATTCCCTCGTGATCAGGTCCACGGGGGTTTGCTGGTCGGCGGGAGTCGTGCCGGTCCGCAACATCTTGAGGGCATATTCGATGCCGAAGACGGCAAGCTGATCGGCATGCTGGTCGACCGTGCACAGGATTTTGCCCTCACGCAGCAATTGCTGAACCGCGCTGATATTGTCAAAACCCACCACCTGGACCGCGCCGTCTTTATGAACGGCGCGCAAAGCGCTGCACGCCCCCAGGGCCATGCTGTCGTTGGCGCACAGGATGGCTTTGATTTCCGGGTGGGCGGTGATCATGGCCGAGGCAACCTGGTTGGCCCTGTCCATTTCCCATTCGGCCGACTGCGAGGCGACGATTTCGATCCCGTGGGCCTTCATGGCATCCTCGAAGCCCAGGCGGCGCTGGACGGCGTTGAAGGCATTGGGAATCCCGCCGATCAGGGCCACCCGGTTGCCGGCGCGCAGGATTTTGGCCAGGAATTCGCCCGCCAGCGCGGCCCCCTTGCGATTGTCCGGCCCGACAAATGGAATCCGCACCCCTTGGTCGGTCTTTACCGCGGCATCGAGTTGATTGTCGATGTTGACGACGACGATGCCGGCCTCCATCGCCTTCTTGCACACCGGCACCAGGGCCTTGGAGTCGGCCGGCGCGAGAATGATCGCGTCGACCCGTTGAGCGATCATCTGCTCGACCAGGTCGATCTGCCGGGAGACATCCTGTTCGTCCTTGATGCCGTTGGCCACCAGGTCATAAGCCTGGGCGTTCCGGCCCTGATGGGCCCGCGCGCCGTCTTCCATCGTTTTAAAGAACTCATTGGCCGGGGGCGTCATTACCAGGGCGATCCGGGGCTTGTGCGTTTCCCGTGTTTCGGAGGCGTCCTGCTTGGCGCAGCCGCTCGAAAGACTTGTCTCCGCCATGGCCAGGCCAAGAACCGCCAGACTCACCGCGAGCACCCCAATGGCGGGTCGCAATGGGCGATGGAAACGGGCGTCTTTAAGATCCGGCATTTTGCATGCTCCCTGATTATCTCCAAATCATGGCATGAGCCACCAAAGCATACAGCACGGCGGAGACGCAACCAAAATGACCCGACGGCGAAGTGATATGCTGTTTAACGTAAAATATATACGGGGACAAATGAAACACCCGCCGGGAAAACTAAAAGTATGTCGATCGCATTGTGTAACCCAGTGGCATTCGCGTTTATTTGTCATTGCGCGGATCCGGCTCGCCGGGGACGGCGACCGGCCGGGCGACGTCGGCCGCGTGGCGGGCGTGGCGCTCGGAAAGCTGGCGCAGCCGGGCCTGGATCTTGATGACTTCCTTGCGCAGGTTGACGAACAACGCTCCCATAACGCCGAATGAAATGAGCTGCAGGCCGCCCAGAAAAGTCAGCACGACCAGGGTCATCAGCGGCCGTTCGGGATTGAGCGGCTGGTTGTGCAACGGATCGAGCTTGTGTTGGAGCCAGATCGATAGGATATAGGCGATGCCGGCGATGCTGGCTGTCATCAGCATCAGGCCGATCATGCCGAACACGAGGATGGGGCGCTCGAACAGGGCGAAAACCAGGTGGGTGAAAGCCGTGTGGCTGAAAACGTGCTTCGAGGCGCCGTGCTTGCGCCAGCGCAGAACGGCGGGTATTTCCTTGAACCGGTAGCCCAGCATCAGCGCCTTCGACAGGATCTCGAGGTGGATGTCCTTGCCGTCGGACTCCAGTTCGAGGTTGTCGAGCACGTAGCGCCGATAGGCGCGGAAGACGCAGGTGATCGTGTTGACCTTGCGTCCGCTCGAAGACATGAACCAACTAAGCATTTTGTTTCCGAGACGACTGACCCAGAGGCGCCTGATCGGCACGCCCTCGACCCCGCCTCCCGGCATGTAGGCCGAGGCCAGCACCAGGTCGATGTCCTCCTCCTCGCGCAGGACGCCCACGAGGTCGAGGATGTAAGCGGGGTCGTAACTCAGGTCGGCGTCGATCGAAACGATCCACTCGCCGCGGGCCATGGCGAATCCGGTACGCAGGGCGAAGCCGCGCCCGCGGTTGCGCTGGTAGCCGCCGACGCGCAGCCAGGGGAACTCGGGCCGCGCGGCCAAGGCGCGGGCGATGGCCCACGTGTCGTCGCTGCTGCCGTCGTTGACGACGATGACCTCCCACGGACCGTCGGTGAATCCCAGGAGCGCCTCGCCCAGGCGCGCCACGGTCTTCTCGACGTTCTCGGCCTCGTTGAACATTGGCACGACGACCGACAGCTTGAGCGGCGACGCGACGAACCGAGGGGGATCGACAGCGCCGGGATGTGGTTGCGGCCCGCCCGCGTCTGGCGCTCCCATGGCGGGGCCACCTGAGCCGGGGGCGTCCGGAGCGTGGGCCGCGCCGGCGTCGCTTCCAACGGCGGCGGAGGGTTGGGGGACGCCGTGAGCCCGGTCTTCGGGGGTGGGGCGGCGGCGGCGGCGCTTTTTCCGGCGTGTGGGTTCGGCGGTGGTCGTCATGCGGCCAATTTAATAACACCTATCCTGTTACAGGCAAATGATTTATGAACTTCCGGACGGCACCGGGAGCATCTTGCGCCTGTTGGCTGAATCCGCCGGCGATGATCCTCAGAGAACCGACCGTCGTCCAACGAAAAACACGGTGCTTCCCGTTGAGCCATGGGCGGGCACGCCCGAAAAATCTTGCCAAACCGCGTCGAAGGGGATGAAATGAAAGAAGGAAACGGGGT
>JAMCWS010000244.1:2367-5743 GCA_023480605.1 bacterium | reverse complement strand
CCAACGACAGCCAGACGGTCCGGGCGATGCTCGAGGCCGAAAGTTACGACGGCCCCTCGCTGATCATCGCCTATTCGCACTGCATCGCGCACGGTTACGACCTGCGCCAGGGCTTGGCGCACCAAAAGGCCGCGGTCGAGTCGGGGCACTTCCCGCTCGTGCGTTACAATCCGCTGCTGGCGCGCGAGGGCAAGAATCCGCTCAAAATCGACTCGAAAGAGCCGAAGCTGCCCGTGCAGGATTACGCCTACTCCGAAACGCGCTACAAGATGCTGACCAAGAGCAAGCCGGAAGCCGCCGCGCAACTCATCAAACTGGCCCAGGAAGACGTCAACGCCCGTTGGCACGTTCTGGACCAGATGGCCAAGATGAACGCCGGCGAAGAGGCCTGAGCCCTCCGGCCCGGCCAACCCAGAAAGGAAGCAGAACGATGGACCTGACGACCAACTACATGGGGCTCAAGCTCAAGAATCCGTTGGTGGCGGCGGCGTCGCCCCTGTCTTACGAGATCGACAACATCAAGCGCATGGAAGAAGCCGGCGCCGCGGCCGTCGTCCTCTATTCGCTCTTCGAGGAGCAGATCAAGCAGGAGGCCCTGGCGCTTCATTACTACACGACCAAGGGCACCGAAAGCTTCGCCGAATCGCTGACCTACTTTCCCGAGCCGGAGACGTACCACTTGGGGCCCGAGGAATACCTCGAGCACATCCGCAAAGCGAAGGCGGCCGTCGATCTGCCGGTCATCGCCAGCCTCAACGGCATCACCCGCGGCGGCTGGATCGACTACGCCCGCAAAGTGCAGCAGGCCGGCGCCGACGGCATCGAGCTCAACGTCTACCTGCTGCCGACCAATCCGGCCGTCGAGGGCGGCGAGATCGAATCGGTTTACGTCAACATTCTCGCCGCGGTCAAGTCGGTCGTTTCGATCCCGGTGGCGATGAAACTGAATCCCTTCTTCAGTTCGATCCCCAACTTCGCGCACAAACTCGACCAGATGGATGTCGACGCGCTGGTGCTCTTCAATCGCTTCTACCAACCGGACATCGATCTGGAGAAACTCGAGGTCGAGCCCCGAATCAAGCTGAGCACCCCCGGTTCGATGCTGCTGCCGATGCGGTGGATCGCCATTTTATATGGCCACGTGCGAGCCTCGCTGGCCGCCACGACGGGGATTCACACCGCCGAGGACGTGATCAAGACGCTCATGACCGGCGCCGATGTGACCCAGCTCTGCGCCACGCTGCTCCGCAACGGCATCGGCCAATTCGGCCGGATTTTACACGACATGGAAACCTGGATGGACGAGCACGAATACGCGTCGGTGGCGCAAATGAAAGGCTCGATGAGTCACTGCGCGGTCGCTGAACCGGCCGCTTTCGAGCGCGCCAACTACATGAAGGCCCTCAGCGGCTACCGGTCGTGATTCGGCGTTTCGCCGGCGCCTCCGGCGGCGGCGCGATCAATGCGCGGCAAACGAAAAGAACCGGCGGCCTTTGATGGACCACCGGTTCTTTTTTATGCCGTCCGGGCGATTGAAGTCGACCTCCATCGCCACGTAAAGGCGCCGCTTGTTTTACCGGATGATGTTCAACACGTCGGACATGAGCTGATCGCCGACGGTGATGATCTTGGAGTTGGCCTGGTAGGCGCGCTGGTTCGAAATCAGGCTGACGAATTCGGTCGCCAGGTCGACGTTCGACAGTTCAAGGCTATAGGCCGAAATCGTGCCGAAGCCGCCCACATTGGGCTGGCTGACGATCGGCACGCCCGAATCCGACGTGTCGCTGTAAAGGCCGGAACCGGATTTGAACAACCCCTGGAGATTGGTGAAATTGGCCAGCGCGATCTGGCCGATGGGCAAGGTCTGCCCGTTGCTGTAGATGCCCGAAATGATCCCGTCCTCGTCGACGGTGACCGACTGCAGATTGCCGGCCGCGAAGCCGTCCTGCGACTGCGAATTGACCACCGACGGGCTGGAGAACTGCGTGCTGCCCGACAGCCCCGTGCCGCCGGCGTCGATCGAATCGCCGAAATCGAAGCCGATCGTCTGCGCCGTGCCCGTGAAGTTGAACGACGACTGGGTGGTGGTTGACGTCTTGAGCGCCCCGCTGGAGTTGTAGACCAGCGTGCCGGTGGCGGCCTCGGTCGGCACACCCGAAGTTCCTCCCGCGAGTTCGCCGCCGTCGACGAGCGCGTGCCAGCCCCAGGTGTTGTCGGCCGTTTTATTGAAATAGATCTGAACCGCGTGGTCCTGGCCCAGCGAGTCGTAGACGGTCATCGAGGTCGAGAAGTTGGATGTCGCCGAAGGATCGCTGACCGAAAAGTTGTTCATCACGTCCGACGACGCGTTAAGGTTCAGATGGATCTGGACGCCCGAGCCGGCGGTCGAGCCGTCGCCGGTCATGTGGGGCTGGGTGCTGGTCTGGGAAATTTTGAGCGTGCCCAGCGATCCCAGTGGCTGCCCCGAGGCGTCGTACTGGTAACCGACCAGTTGCATGCCGCTGGTCGTGACGATTTCCCCCTGATTGTTGAGGGTCAACTGGCCGTTGCGCGTGTAATATTGCCGAGAACCGTCGGTGACGATAAAGAATCCGTTGCCGTTGATGGCCAGGTCGGTCAGGCGATCGGTGTTGGAAAAACTGCCCTGCGAGAAATTGGCCGAGATGCGATCGAGTGTCACGCCGCGTCCCAACTGGCTGCGCCCCGAGGCGCCGTTGATCGTCTGGCTGAGCAGGTCGGCGAACTCCGCCCGGCTGGATTTGAACGCGGTCGTGTTGACATTGGCGATGTTGTCGCCGATCACCTGCAGGCTGTCGCCGAACGTCTGGAGGCCGCTGACTCCGGTGTAGAGGGCGCTTAACAGTGACATGGCTCGATCTCCTTTGATAGGGGTTGATGCATGTTGTTGGCGTTTTTACGGCGGCCGCCGGCCGGGGCCGGGCAGCGGTCGCGCGGTTCACACCTCGCCGATGCTGATCAGGCTGCCCAGCGGATAAGCCTGGCCGCCGATGGTGAGCATCGCCTGGCCCTGGGCGAAACTCACGCCGGTCACCGTGCCGCTGAAACTGGTCTGGGTGGCGATGGCGTCGCCGTTTGCGTCTTCGGCCGTCACCTTGAACCGGTAGGTGCCATCGACGATGGTCGAACCGTCCGACTTTTTCGCATCCCACTGATAATCGCGGCGGCCGGCCGTCATCGCCCCCAATTCGGCGACTTTGACCAGGTTGCCGGAGGCATCGTATATTTCCAGCGTCGTGCGGGCGCTGTCGCGTCCCAATTCGAAACTCATCGCGCTGGCGGCGCCGCCGGCCACCTGCGACACGTCGCCCTCGACCCGCACGGTGCGGCCGATGTAACCGGCGGCCGAGCTCAGTGT
>JAMCWS010000244.1:0-2357 GCA_023480605.1 bacterium | reverse complement strand
GCCCAGGGCCTGTTGCGAGGTCAGGGCGTCGAGCCCCTCGCCGATGCTGATGAGTTGCTCCAGGCTGCTGAACTGGGCCAGTTGCGAGGTAAACTCCGAAGGATCCTGCGGATTGAGCGGATCTTGTTTTTGCAGTTGAGTCACCAGCAGTCTGAGAAATTCATCCTTGCTGACCGTGCCGGTGCCGGCCGTGCTTTGCGCCGTGGTGATGGCGGGCGAAACCACGCTGGCGATGCTCGAGATGCTGCTCATGGCACGAACCTTTCGTTGGCCGGGGCGCCTCGTCAGGCGGCGGACCCACGCCGTTCCCGGGGCGATTGCTCGCGCCGGTTTTCGCCGGCGGAGCGCTCCTGGCCGCCGGCGTCCGGCCGGCGCTCGTTTAGGTTTCCCCCCGCCTCGCGCTGCTGCGGCGGATTCTGGAATTGCGGTGCGGTCCCGCCGGACGCCGCCGCCACCGGTCCGGCCGCCACGGTTACGTCGATACGGCCGACGGTTAGACCATGGCGCCCGAGGGCCTCGCGGAACTCGCGGATGTTCTGGTCCAGCAGCCGGGCTGTTTCGGGCTGTTCGGCGACGAAGACGGCCTGCGTCACCTGATCGCCCTGGACATTGATGCTGACGCGCACGCCGCCCAGATCGGGCGGATACAATCGCAGGTTGGCTTCGACGCCCCCGTCATGCGCGCGGATGGCCCCCTCGCTTCGCTCCGCCATGAATTCCGCGGCCTGGCGCACCTGTTCGATCAGGCCCGGCAAGTGCGATCCGGTCGCCGTCTCCACGGGGCGCGCAGTCCACTCGAGGGTGTTCGCCGGAACGGCCGAAGCCGACGCGGCGCCGGGCAGGATGGCGGCAATCCGCGCCTGCGCGGCTTCCGCTCCATCGGTTGCGGGCGCATCATGTGGAGCGATCGTGCCGGCCGCCTGCATTTCCACACGATCGGCGGGTGTCGGCCCGTAAGTCGAGTTCTCCGCCGCGCCTGGCGGTTGAACACCGTTTGCCGGTTCGGCGGCCGGCGTCTGGATATCCGGCCTCGTTCCGCCGGCGGTCGGATCGCCACGGACGAAGCCATACGCGGCCAAGGCTGTTTTCGTATACGCCGGCCGTGGCGATAGGCGGGAGGCGAGGGGAGCGGCGGCCGCTTTGGCATCAGGGACCAAGGCGATACCCAGTTCGTACGCGCCCGACGCAATCGGTGCGGCCGGCGTGGCCGGTGCGGCCGGCGAATTCGCTTCCGCCGCGAACCGCGCGGTCAGGGCGTCGCGAAGCGCCCAGGAAAACTGATGCGACAACTCGCCAAGGTTCCACGCCTGTGTCGCCGGTAACGGCGCCGCCGAAGCCGGACCGCGCGTCGACGATGACGCCGCGGTGTCGGCCGCTGCCGCTGTCTGGTTCCTCCCCGCGGCCTCGATCCGGGTAGCCTGATGTTGAGTCTCAGACTCCACGCAAGCCGCCGAGGGCGTCGCCAAGGGGGGCGCCGCAAAGCCAAGGCCGGCAGCCGCCCAAAGCGCCGTATCCGCGTCCGGGGCGGACGTTTTCAGGCGGCTGGCCGGCCCGTCCGATTGACGCCGCAATGTGACACCAGTCTGCGATACCGGACTTGTTGCGGTTTCCGCATCGTTTACGTCGAAGGGGCCCTCGCTGGAAAGACCGGCGGCGTCCTGGAGCGTCGCCTCGAACGAGTCGAGGGACGAGGCCAGGCCCATGAGGATTTCGAACCGGGACGCATCCCCGCCTTTGCCGAATAGGCCGGCCGGTTGGGACACGCCGCCGGCGTCCGCGCCCATCGCCTGGGGGGAGGCCGCCGCACGGCATGACATCTGAAGCCCGGTCATGAAACTTTGTCCCTTCCGCTCCAGGCTTTGAACGCCACGAAATGAAGGGCGTGGCGCGGATTGACTAGAGACGCCTTTCCTTGAGCGCCTTGCCCAGTTCGATGGCCTTGTCGGTCTGGACGTACCCCAGGATCTTGCCGGCCTTCTTCGGTTCCATTTCGGAGAGCAGTTCCAGCGCAAAGGCCGGATCCAATCCGTCGAAGACCTTCCCGGCTTGTTCGGGCGCCATTGACTGGTAAATCTCGATCCACTTGCTGATCTCCGTTTGGCGGTTTTTGTCGGCCTTGCCCGCGATCTCTTCCATCTGTTTGAGGCGGGCTTCGATGGCCGCGAGGTTCAGTTCGATTTCCTTGCGCAGCGTGAGCAGGCGCTGCTCGGTGCGGTTCATTTCCTTTTCGCGTTCGTCCAGTTCGCGCTGCTTGTCACGCAGCGCCTGCGCCAGCGATTCGACCGGGTCGCGCTCGAAGATCGACACGCTCCCCGTCGACGCGGCGTCGGTGTCGCCGGCGGCCGGCGCGGCGGCCG
>JAMCWS010000216.1 GCA_023480605.1 bacterium | reverse complement strand
CGGTTACGATCGCCATCACATATAGGGTGATGAGGATTTTCCTATAATTGCGAACCGAGTTCTGTCAAGCTACTCCCACGGGTCGGCTGCGGCGGCCCCTCGCCTCGATTGACGGCCCAGGCACGTTCGATTTTTCCATGAAGTTGGTGGTCAAATGCTTCCGTCTCTCCGCAATCCATGCGGAATCCGCAACCGGAGTTGGCGGCTGATCCTGCCGGTTCTGGTTCTGGCCGGCTGTGCGCACTGGCGCGGCGTCGACGTCTCGGTGCCGCTCAAAAACACCGCCGCCGAGCAGTATCGTTACGCCACGGATTACCGCGACAGCAAGAACCTGGAACTGGTCACCGAGCAGAAAAAACTCAACCTGGGGCGCGAAATAATACGCCAGACGTTCGCCAAGGTTTACGAATATTTTCCCGAGGACCGGATTTTCGCGCCGCTGGCCAAGCTCGACGTGATTATCATCGAAGCCGGCCTCGACACGCCGCGCGCCAAGGTTTCCAAGCACGAACGACTCAAGGCCGTCGGCCGCCTCGAGAACCTGGCCAGCCAATACCCCGAATACGAATATGTCCAGGCGATGTGCCTGTTCGAGCAGGGGCAGATTTATAAGCTGCTGGGCGACCGCCGCGCCATGGGGCTCTTCGACGACGTGCGCAAGGAATTCTCCAAATCGAAAGACAAGAAAATCCAGTCGATCGTCGAGATCGCCAACCGGTATTACAATGAGGTTCACGTCTATGAATGAGACGGCCGCCCGGCGGCGGGTCCGCCCGGAGTGGGCGACGCGGCCGTGAACGAATCCCTCCCGATCCATCCGAGTCCGGAGTCCGCCACAGCGGCTCCCGCGGCTCCCGCGCGGCCGGCTGGCGCGGTCCGGCCGGGCGATGAGGCCGCCGCCACCCGCGGCGCCTTGTGGGTGATGCGCGAGTGGCTCGACGCCGTCATCATCGCCTTTATCCTGGCCATGTTCATCCGCATTTTCGTCGTCGAACTCTTCAAGATCCCGTCGGGCTCGATGACGCCCACCCTCATCGGCGGGCTGGTAAGCTGGGTTGATTACAACCAGGACGGCAAGCTGGACCTGCTGTTCTTCCGCGACCGGTGGGACAACCGCCCCCTTCTATTCTTGGACGAGCAGGGGCGGCTGGCCGCCCGGGGCGCCACGTCGATCTCCGAGGACGAAAAATTACGCCTGGCCGAAAACGGAATGATCGGCTACCAGAACGACCGGATCCTCGTCAACAAGTTCGCTTACTGGTTTCATCCCCCCCGGCGGGGCGACATTGTCGTCTTCAACGTTCCCAACCGGCGGGTGCCCGATCCGCTCTGGTCGCCCGACAAGGCCATTTACATCAAGCGCTGCGTCGGCCAGCCGGGCGACGTGCTGAGTTTCAGCGGGGATGACCACCTGGTGGCCGACGGCCGGCGCGTCGAGCGTCCGCCGTTTTTTTCGTTCCAGGCCTACCAGAGGGCGGTGCCCCGCAATTACGATCCGCTGGATGAAATATCATACGGTGACGGCGGCCCGGGCATGCGGGCGATTCAACGGATCCACGTGCCCGGCAACGAGATCTACGTCTTCGGCGACAACACGTTCAGCAGCCTCGACAGCCGCTATTGGGGCGGCGTGCCGCTCGAGCGGCTCAAGGGCCGGGCGTTTTTCCGTTATTGGCCGCTGCGCCAGATGAAATTCCTGGGCGCCAATTGACCCCCGCCGCACCGGTTCAGGCGCGCGGCTTGACCGCCGCCTTCGAACGCGTCTCCTGGAGCGGCAGTTCCGGCGCGCGCCGTTCAAGCATCCCCCGCGACAGTTCGCTGAGTTCGGCCGCCTCGTCGGGGCTGGCCGTGCCGACGGTGACCATGTCGCAATCGCGGATGACGTTCCAGACGAAGGTCAGGGCTTGGAGCGGACGCAACTGGCCGGCCGCCATCGGCTTGATGACCATGACCGGCCGGCGAGCGTGCCGGATCATCCGCTGAACCCAGTCGACCTCGATGGTCATCAGGAAACCCATGGAGTTGAATATCGAGATGTAGGTCTCGACGTCGAGGCCGCTCTCGTCGGCGTAGACGATCGCCTCGGGCATGTGGGTGCTGAGGCCGGGCACGAGGCCGCGCTCGCGGATGGCGGCGCACAGCGGGCCGAACTGGCGGATCTCGCGGACGCAGCGGTCCACCATCGCGTCGGTCGTGCACTGGTGCGGCATGCAAAAGGTTGCGCCCCGCTCGCATTCGGCGTCGAGAATCCGTTGGACCTGGTTCATGTCGAATCCCTCGACGGGCGTGCTGGGGTTGGTGGGGAAGGTGGGCGTCGAGACAACCACCGCGCGAACGCCGGTGCGATCCTCGGCCTCGCGGACGGCCTGGTGGAAGTTATCCATCTGGATATTGCCCATGACGGTGTCGATCCCAGCGCGGAAAAAAACCTCCAGGACGTCGGCGATCCGGCGCGGGTCAGCGAAGGAATCCTTGATCAGCTTGTCCTTGGCCCGGGTGCAGTGGCTCCAGCCGAGCAGCCAGTTGGTGCCGATGATCATGCGGGAGAGCGAAACTCCCCCGACGATGGATCTGGGGAATGGCTTCATGGTGAAAATCCGCCGTGGTTCGTGTTGTACGGAGTGAGGCGGGCGCGTCGGGGCGCGCCGATTACGGAATTTATACATCATTGATCGTTCAGGAATCGATGTTTATAATGATTTGGAACGCGTGAGTTGGCCTGAGATGCCGTGAAGGCGGAGACTGGTCGCTGGCGCGTTCAACCGGCCGCCCTGGTGCGACCGATTGAGGCCGCCGCCGCGGCCGAGTCCGCGCGAGAAAGGCGCGTAAGCGAGGGAATCCATGCCCGCGCCCACCATGAGCCGTTCCGACCGCAAAGCCGCCCCCCCGCCCGCGCCGTCAACGCCGCCCGCCAAGTCGCCGGGCGCGCGCGTTCGCGAACTGGCCGACGAGCTCGTGCTCGTTTTCCTGCTGGTCATGTTCGTCAAAATGTTCTTCGTCGAACTCTACAAAATTCCATCGGGTTCGATGACGCCGACGCTGCTGGGCGGAACGGTGGCCTTCGTCGACCTCAACGGCGACGGTCACAAGGACCTGGTTTATTGGGAAGACGCCACGCAGCCGCTGGCCTTCGTCAACGATCCGGTCACGGGGCGTTATCTCGCCAACCGGACGATCCAGGCACGCTTCGACGCCGGCAACCTCCCCTTCATTCCCGACCGCCTGAAACACAACGTATTCGACCGCATCCTGGTCGACAAGATGGCTTATTGGCTGCGCAATCCCCGGCGTGGCGAGATCGTCATCTTCAAGGTGCCCGCGCGCATCTTCAAGCCCGAAGCGCCGATTTACGTCAAGCGGCTTGTCGGCGAACCGGGCGATCTGGTGACGTTCGACACCGAGGGGCGCCTGGTGGTTGACAATCGGCCCGTCGACCGCCCGGCCTTTTTCCGCACCCAGCGTTACAAGACGACGATTTTCACCCGAACCGACGGCTACGACGATCAGCCCAACGTCGTTTACAACACCCTCGACGCCTTCGACCGCCGGATTCTCGCCATCAAGGTGCCCCCCGACAAGGCTTACGTTTTCGGAGACAATACGGCCGGCAGCCTCGACAGCCGCTACTGGGGCGGCGTGCCGCTGCCCAACTTCAAGGGGCGGGCCTTCCTGCGCGTCCTGCCGTTGGGCCGGTTCGGTTTCCTGGACTGACGGCAAGGCGGCCTGTGACTCCACCACCTGCACTTATCTCACGAAAACGCGGGAACTTGCGGGCGCAATTACGCCGTCCCTCGCGGGGCTGCGTTTGCGCGGTGGTTATTTGACAACGGGATCTTATCGTCCGAACCTGCGGCTGCGTCGTTTTACCGGAATTGATCGCGCCAGACCATCTTGATTCGCCTTCACGCCCCCGCGGCCGGCCGTATCCGGTTAAAATCGCTCCTCAAGTCGGTGCGCGGCGTCTCGCAAGGGGCGCCGGACCTTTGTTGGCGCGTTTCCGTGATCCCGCGGGATGCTCCCCTTCAGCGGCGGTTAATTCTTGACGGAAGGCCGTGTTTTTGCCATGCTGACATAGTTCAGAATCCATTAAAATCGAGTGGCCATGGAAAAAATCACCAAACATCCCATCACGGGCGTAGAATTCGACTTGGTCGAGGGCGAAGACGCCTTCACGCACGCCGAGCCGCTTCGCGCCGCCCGTGAATACCGCGCGCTCGATCCCGCCGAGGTCGAGATGCTGATCCGCAATCGCAATTATGCGCCGGACTGGAACGATGTCTTCGTCAGCGAGCCGTTCGACACCGGCATCGTTCAGAATTGCCGTTTCTACGGCAAAGTGCGGCTGGGCGTCACGATGCCCATGGTGCTGGAATTCGAAGGCCAGCGCCTGCCGGCGGGCCTTTACGACAGCACGTTCGTCAGTTGCGAAATCGGCGATCACGTCGCCATCCACCACGCTCACTACCTGGCGCACTGCGTGGTGGGCGACGAGGTGATCATCGCCAACGCCGGCCGGATCATGACCACCCCGCGCGCCCGCTTCGGCGCCGGCGGCCTGAAGGAAGGCGAGACCGCCGACAAACGGACCTGGATCGACGTCGGCAACGCCCGCGGCGGCCGGCGGATTCTTCCCTTCCCGGGGATGATCGCCGCCGACGCCTGGCTGTGGTCGCGCTTTCCGCACGAGACCGACCTGACCGCCCGCCTGACGGCGATGACCGACGTCGCAATCGATCCGCGCCACGGCATCTACAGCCGGATCGGCAGGCGCGCCGTCATCCGCGACTGCCAGGCGATAATCGACGTGTTCGTCGGCCCCGAGGCGACCATCGACGGCGCGGTGCTCCTGCAAAACCTGAATGTGCGCAGCGCCGTCAACGAGAAAACCTGGATCGGCCAGGGGTCGATCCTCGTCGACGGCATCGTCGGCCTGGGCTGCCGGGTCGAGGCCAGCCAGGCCCGCCGCTTCGTGCTGGGTAATTGCAGCCGCCTGTTGGAGGGGGCCCGACTGGCCCACACCTTCCTGGGCGACAACTCCACCGTGGCCGGCTGCGAGATGCAGAACAACCTTGTGTTCCCCAACCACGAGCAGCACCATAGTAATTCGTTCCTGATCGCCGCCAGCCTGCTCGGCCAGAGCAACGTGGCCGCCGGGGCGACGATCGGCTCCAATCACAACTCGCGCCTTGACGACGGCGAACTGCTGGCCGGGCGCGGCTTCTGGCCGGGCTTGTGCTCCAGCTTCAAGCACCCCTGCCGCTTCGCCTCGTTTACGCTGGCGGCCAAGGGCGACTACCCGGCCGAACTCGACGTGCCCCTGCCATTCAGCCTGGTCGCCACCAACGAGCATGCCCAGTGCCTGGCGATCCTGCCGGCCTACTGGTTTCTCTACAATATGTATGCCGTGGTGCGCAACGATTGGAAATTCCGCGCGCGCGACCGCCGCATCCACCGCGTTCAGCATATCGAATACGACAGCCTCGCCCCCGACACGATCGAAGAAATCTTCACCGCCGTGGAACTGATTGAACGCTGGACGGGCGACGCCCTCCTGCGCAAGAAGGACATCCCGAGCGACGAAGTGCCGGTCGAAGACCGCCGCCAGATGGGACGCAGTCTGTTGCGCGACGATCCGGAGACCGCCTCCGAACTGGATATCCTGGGCGAAGCCGTCGAAAACTCGCCCCGCCGGGCCGTGGTTAGAAAGGCCGAAAAGGCGTGGATCATGTATCGCGACATGGTTTTGTATTATGCCATGCGCAACC
>JAMCWS010000086.1 GCA_023480605.1 bacterium | reverse complement strand
GCTCTTCCGATCTCCACCACGTACTGCGGCATCGAGGAGTTGATCTCGCCGGCCAGTTCGATGAAGCGCGTGTGGCACTCGTATTCACGCGCCTTCCAGGTCAGATAGAACGGATCGATCGGGATGCAATGGCCGCCCAGGCCCGGGCCGGGGTAGAACGGCATGAAGCCGAAGGGTTCACGCAGATGGGCGTCGATTACTTCCCAGACGTCGACGCCCATCTGCGTGAAGACGACCTTGAGTTCGTTCACCAGGGCGATGTTGACCGCTCGGAAGATATTCTCGGTCAACTTGACCGCCTCAGCCGTGCGCGTGCTGGAGACGGGCACCACGGCGGCGACGATCTGGGCGTAGAGCGTCTCGGCCAGCGAGCGGCTGGCGTCGTCGTCGGCGCCGACGACCTTCGGGATGGCCACGGCCGAATGGCCCTCGCGCCCCGGGTCCTCGCGCTCGGGCGAAAAGGCGACGAACAGGTCGTGGCCGGCCTTGAGCCCGCTCTTCTCCAGGATGGGAATCAGGTCTTCGGCCGTCGTGCCGGGGTACGTCGTCGATTCGAGCACGACCAGACAGCCGGCCTTGAGGTGCGGGGCGATGGATTCGCCGGTGGCGGTGATGTAGCTGATGTCGGGGTCGCGGTGGCGCGTCAGCGGCGTCGGCACGCAGATCAGCAGCGCGTCCGCTTCGCCCACCCGGCGAAAGTCGCTGGTGGCGTCGAGGCGGCCGGCCTTCACCTCGGCCGCGATGGTTTCGGCGGCGATGTGGCCGATGTAAGACTGCCCCGTGCGCAACTGGCGGCAGCGCTCCTCGATGATGTCGAAACCCAGCGTGCGGAATCCCTTGCGGCTGAACGCCAACATCAGGGGCAATCCGACGTACCCCATGCCGACGACGCCGATGCTCGCCGTATGGTCTTCGATCTTCCGTTTCAGAATGGTCACGTCCGGCATGTCGATCGTCTCCTGCGGGAATGGGGATGGCGCCATGGTGCGAAAGCGGCCGTCGGCA
Organism: bacterium; assembly: GCA_023480605.1. GTDB lineage: Bacteria > Sumerlaeota > Sumerlaeia > MVZB01 > MVZB01 > JAMCWS01. Next base: position 4,791 of record JAMCWS010000086.1, on the reverse strand, counting down.
TGTAATCCTGAAGCCTCGCCATCATGCCGTCAAGCGCGGTGGACATGCAAGTTTCGTCTACGCCGGCGCGCGCGAACGAATGATTGACCGTCCCCGTCGCCCCCTCTACATTGTTTCGGTAAATCCGTTCGTTGGCCTTACGGCTGAATTTCACCGGCGAGGGCCGCCTATGACCGATCCAGCTTCCCCCGTCCTGATCACCGGCGCCTCGGGATTCATCGGCTCCCATCTGACCGAATTGTGCGTGCGCGAGGGTCTGCGCGTGCGGGCCTTCGTCCATTACAACGGCCGGGGCGATTGGGGCTGGCTCGAACAGTCGCCCGTCAAGGACGACGTGGAGGTCGTCGCCGGCGACGTGCGCGACTACGATTCGGTCTGCCGGGCGATGGAGGGCTGCGCGACGATTTTTCACCTCGCCGCCCTAATTGGAATCCCCTATTCCTACGCCTCGCCCCTGGCCTATGTGAAGGTCAACGTCGAGGGCACCTACAACGTGATCGAAGCGGCCCGTCGCCAGGGCGTGGGCAATGTTTTAATCACGTCGACGAGCGAGGTTTACGGCACGGCCCGCACGGTGCCCATCGGCGAGGACCACCCCCTGGCGGGCCAGTCGCCCTACGCCGCCACCAAGATCGGCGCCGACGAACTGGCCCTGAGTTACCACCGCAGTTTTGGCCTGCCGGTCAAGGTGGTGCGGCCGTTCAATACCTACGGCCCCCGCCAGTCGGCGCGCGCCTTCATCCCGGCCGTGGTCGTCCAGTTGCTCGAAGGGCGGCGTAAACTGCGGTTGGGCAACCTGAATCCCACCCGCGACCTGACCTTCGTGACCGACACCGCCGCAGGTTTCGTGGCCATCGCCCGCAGCGACAGGTTGACGGGCCAAGTGACCAACATCGGCACGGGGCGCGAGATCTCGATGGGCGACCTGGCCCGGCGGATCGCCGCGCTGGCGGGGGTCGAGTGCGAGATCGAGATCGACCCCGAGCGGATTCGGCCCCCGGCGAGCGAGGTCGAGCGCCTGGTGGCCGATAACAACCGCCTGGTGCGCCACACTCCCTGGCGGCCGACGGTCGACCTCGATCGCGGCCTGGCCGAAACCCTGGAGTGGCTGCGCCGCAACCTTGCCCATTACAAAACAACTCGTTACGCGGTCTGATACGATCGAAACGAAGCCGCGGCATGGTTGGCTGAGTTTGCCAACAAGCCTGAGATGCGACCCGAAAAAGCGAATCTCGAAAAAAACCTTTGACTATTGCGCGTTTCGGTGAATTCATAATCACCTGATTTTATAATTCGCTTGCCATTGTTCATGACGCGTCGCGTTCGGACGAACGCGTGTACCGGTTCGCCGATAACCATCGTGGCGCGCGAAAAGGAGATCACCCATGTTCGGCATCGAGGACGGCTGGATTTGGAGCGCCTATCTGCTCTGTCTGCTGGCGACGTTGCTATGCATCTTCTACGGTGCCATCCACTGGAATCACGACGGCAATGAAACGCCCACGCCCGAGGACCAGACCTGGGCAAAAGAAGAAGAAAAGGTGGACGAGGCTCTCTAGCCGGCCGCCGCCGGGAGCCTCGCGATCCGAGCCGATTCCGCCGCCCCCGAGGCGGCGGTCGCCCCCCGCAAAGCGGTGGGCATCCCCCCCGTGACTGACATCGTCCAAACGGCAAGGAACCATTCCATGAGCCTCATGACACTCTCAATCACCGCCATCATTTACCTGGGTGTGGTGGCCTACCTGGGTTTCAGGGGTTATCGCGCCACCCGCACGACCACCGACTACCTGGTGGCCGGCCGCCAGGCGCATCCGGTCATCATGGCCCTCTCCTACGGGGCGACCTTTATCAGCACCTCGGCCATTGTCGGTTTCGGCGGCGCGGCCGCCGTCTTCGGCATGGGCCTGCTCTGGCTGACCTTCCTCAATATTTTCCTGGGCATCTTTATCGCCTTCACGGTTTTCGGCAAGCGCACGCGCATGATGGGACACCATTTGCAGGCGCACACGTTCGCCGAATTACTCGGCAGACGTTTTCGCTCGCGCTTCATTCAAGGCTTCGCCGGCCTGATTATCCTGCTGTTCATGCCGCTTTACGCCGCGGCGGTTCTGATCGGCGCCTCGCGTTACATCGAAACGGCGTTCGCCATGGACTACAACACGGCCGTGGTCATCTGCAGCATCATCGTCGCCGCCTATGTGATCGCCGGCGGCCTCAAGGGAGTCATGTACACCGACGCCCTCCAGGGGGGAATCATGTTTGTCGGCATGCTTGTCCTGCTCGTTTACACTTATGGCCGCCTGGGCGGCCTGATCGATGCGCATCAAAACCTGTCGGACCTGCCCACCCGGATCGAGGCTCAATATCAACAACTTCAACCCCAGATCCGGGCGCTGGCGCCCCCCGAGATCCCCGACGGCGCACTGGGGGGCTGGCTGGCCGCCCAGGCCGACGCCCTGAAGGCCGGCACGGCCGACAAGTCCGACGCGGAAAAGGCCGCCTTCCTGGCGGCCCATCCCCGGTTGGCCCCGGTCGGCGCCCTGCTCAAGGCCCATCCCGTCCTGACCAGCAAACTGGTCGTCGACAAGCTCGCCAAGGGGGGATGGCGCGGTTGGACGCGAATGCCCGCCGCCGGCACCAATTTCTTTTATGTCCTCATCTCGAGCATCATCATGGGCGTGGGGGTGGGCGTGCTGGCCCAGCCGCAGTTGGTCGTGCGATTCATGACGGTGCGCAGCGGCCGCGAACTCAACCGCGCGACGCTCGTGGGCGGGGTTTTCATCCTGGCCATGACGGGCGTGGCGTTCGTCGTCGGCGCTCTATCCAACGTCTGGTTCGCGCTGCCCGAGCACGGGGGCAAGGTGGCCCTGGGCTCGGTGGCCGGCGGCAACTCCGACCTGATCATCCCATCGTTCGTCACCGGCGCTCTGCCGCAGTGGTTTGGGGTGCTGTTCATGCTGACGCTGCTATCGGCCGCGATGTCGACGCTCAGTTCGCAGTTCCATACCATCGGCGCCTCGATTGGCCGCGACTTTTACGAGAAAGGTATTCTGGGCGCGCAGGAGCACCCCCGCACGGTCTTCATCACTCGCGTCGGCATCCTGCTGGGTCTGATCGCCACCGTCGTGCTGACCTTCCGCCTGCCTCCGGGAGTGATCACCGTGGCCACGGCGATCTTTTTCGGCCTGTGCGCCTCGTCCTTCCTGCCGATCTTCCTGGGGGGGCTTTACTGGAAGCGGATGACCAAGGCCGGGGCGATCGCCAGCCTGGTGGCCGGTTTCGGCGTCAGTTTCTTCTGGTTGATGTTCGTACAGATGGTCAGCGGCAAGTATCCGGCCGTTATGTCCAGCCTTTTCCTTCACAAGGATTCGCTCCTGCCGGGTCCCGTCGCGGGCGTTCAGTGGCGCTGGCTGGAGGCGCTTTTCGTCGGACTGCCCGTTTCGCTGGTGGTCGCCGTCGTCGTCAGTCTGCTCACCAAACCCGAGCCCCGGGACCACGTGGAAATGTGTTTCAAAGAGATCGGCCGATAAGCGGCCTCGGCGTGAATCGATAACCGGGACGGGCGTTTCGCGTCCGTCCCGTTTTTCATGGGCGATCCTGCCGGTTCGGGCAAAGGCCCACGGTCTGATTTGCGCGGAACGCCGCCGTCGCCGACGGTAAAAAGGGATTGTCAAAGCTTTCGTCGCGAAGGTATGGTTATCCATCCGAGTGCGCACGAAGCGGGGCGCCATCGTCGAACGCTCAACGTCGGAACCGATATGCCGTGATTGCAACGCGCGGGCATCGCCGGACGGGTTCCCTGGGAATGGCCATCCTGGCCCTCCTGGCGCTGGCGGGCTGTCACACCGTGTCCATCAACGCCGATCCGTTCGTCAACCAGGCGGCCATGAACGACCGGTCGCCCCATTCGATCGCCATCCTGCCCACCACCGACGCCTCCGGCCATCCGCAGTTGCGCGCGCCGATGCGCAAGGCGCTCTACTCGGCCTTGGCCGCCCTGCCGTTCGACGACCGCGAATTGAGCACCGTCGACGACTTCATCGCCCGCAAGGCCGTCCAACGCAACTGCACTCCCGATCAGCTTCCCCAGGAACTCCTGACCGATGCGGCGCTGGCCGACTGCGTCGTTTACACCGAGATCACCAACGTCAGCCGCCTGTTTCTGCTGGTTTATTCGCATTACCGGATCGACTTGAACTTCCTCATCGCCGACACGCGCACGCGCCACGTCCTTTATCGCAACCGGTTCATTTTTCACGACCGCGCCGCCGCGCCGCCGTTCGATGTCGTCGGTCTGCTGGGCAGTTCGGCCTTCGCGCTCTGGCACCTGCGGCCCGAGGAGCTTCAACAGGCCATGGACGACGGCGCCCGCAAGATCGCCGCCGTCGTGCCCCTGCCCCGCTTCGACGCGGCCAGCACGCCCAACCTCCGCTTGACCGACGTGCAGGTGCAGGCGCCGCGCGACCTGCTCCGTGAAGGCGATTCGGTCAGCGTGCGCGTCGAGGCCACGCCCAACTGCCGCTCGACGTTCGCCCTGGGCCGCGTGGCCCGCGACTTGCCGCTTGTGGAGGTATCGCCCGGCCATTACCTGGGCACCTACATCGTGCGCGCCGGCGACAACACCCCTTACGCCATGGCCGAAGTGCAGTTCCGCAGCGCCGCCGACAACGAGGCGCTGACCTACACCGACACACGCCATCCCTTCGCCATCGATACCCAGCCGCCGCCGCGGGCCCGCGTCAGCCGCGGCCGGCGGCTCGACGCCGATTCGGGGATGTATCTGGATCTGGA
>JAMCWS010000045.1 GCA_023480605.1 bacterium | reverse complement strand
GTCGGTGCGAGCGGAAATGATGTGCACCGGCATCATCGAGCCCGGCGGACCCAGTTGAAAGACTGTGAAGACGAAGACGTCGGCCAGGGGCCCTCCGCCGGCGGCGTCGGTGACATGGCCGTGGATGGCGCCGGTTCCCTGGGCGCGTGCCGGGAAGCTTGCGGCGGTCATCAGGCCGGCGACCGCAAGGCCCAGCAGGATGAAGCGCAGCCCAAACCGCGGGCCACGCGTCTTTTGGAAGCTTTGATGGTAGATCATGGCCAAAATCCGTTTGTTTTTTTCAACGAATCGAAGAGCGATGAATCTGTTTGATCCTTGACGCAATATTACAAATATATCAGATATTGCGCGATCCGGAAATCGTCAATTCGATTTTTTGGGCCGGCCGGAGGCCGTGGCCCTTCGCGATTTGGACCAAGGAAGCGCCGAAACCGGAACCGCGGAGACAATGAGCCGCATGGGCGGAGAGACACACGGGGAGACACACCGGTGAAATACTGAAATACATTTTTGTTTTGCCGAACATCCTTTATGGAGTTCAAGCCTCAGCTTGATATTATACCGCGCTGAATAATGCGGAGACCGCCAGATAAAATGGCTTCGCGCGCAGCGAATGGAATAAAGTATGGTGTCCGTGCGGCGGGTGTTCGCCGGGCCGCACACGCACCCGGCCGCGCGCAATCGCACCGGGGGGGCGTCTTGTGGGCATCATTCTTTACAGCGCGTTCCTCATCGGCCTGGGTTACTACCTGCGGCGTGAGGCGCACGACTCGGCCGGCTTCTTCCTGGCGGGACGGCGCCTGGGCCCGTGGCAGGTCGGCCTGTCGCTGGCGGCCACCGGCTTCGGCGGTTCCGCCGTTCTCATCGCTTCGCTGATGGTCTATACGCATGGCCTGGCGGGCCTGTGGTTCACCGGCTCTCTGGCGGCGGGGTTCTGCGTGTTGGGCCTTTTTTTCGCCCGGCGCATCCGCGCCAGCGGCGCCCACAGTCTGGCGCACTTTGCCGGCCTGCATTATGGCGAGGGGGTGCGCCGGATCGTTTCGGCGCTGATCGTCGTCGTCGAGGTCGCTTTTTTTGGCCTGACGGTCAAGAGTTTCGCCCTGCTGGCCAGTCCGCTTTTCGGCGCCGCCGAGTGGCTGCCCACGGCCACCGGCGGACTGGCGGGGCGCGAACCGCTCTTCCTGTCGGCCATCACGGCTGTCTTCGTCGTCTACACGCTTCTGGGCGGCCAGAAGGCCGACGTCGTGACCGACATGATCCAGTATGGTTTGATCGCGCTGGCCTTCGTCGGCCTGCTGCTGCCCCGGGCGCTGGCGCGCGCCGACCTGGCGGCGCTGCCGGAAGGTTTCCTGGCTTTTCCGTTCGGACCGGGCGCGGGACCGGTTTATGCCCTCAACCTGGCCGTGTTGATGGGTTTGCCGGGCATCGTCGGCGGCGATGTCTTCGCCAAGATCCTGAGCGCGCGCGACGGCGCGGCGGCGCGCGGCGGCGCCCTCATCGGCGCCGCCGGCATGGCCGTGCTGGCCGGGGCGGTCGCCCTGCTGGCCCTCTGCGCCCGCGCCGTGCTGCCGGGGCTGGCCGACCCGACCCTCGCCATCCCGCTGCTGGCGCGCGAACTGCTCCATCCGGCGTTGTTTCAATTTGTTTCCCTCGCGTTCCTGTCGGTGTTGCTCTCGACGGGCGACTCGGTCCTGCTGACCGGGGCGACGCACTTGACGCTGGACGTGCTGCGCCTGGGCGACGAGGTGTCGTCGGCGACGATGCGCGTCCTGACGGCGCTGCTGGCGGCGCTGGGCCTGGGTCTGGCGCTCTTTTACAGCCAGTTGCTCGAAATCATGAAATTCGCCTACACGCTGCTGACGGCCGGGCTGGTGGCGCCGATTCTTTTGGCGCTGGCCTTGGAGGGGCGGCGCCGGCGCGAACCGGCGAAAGCGAACGAGGCTGACCAACCGCACGGGTAAAAGAACGTGAGTGACGAAAAAGACCCAAAGTCCGCACGATTTCGTGGCGCAAGTGCTTTTGCTGGATTTTTGCCCGCGACGGTGGGAAGGTTGTCGAAACTCCAAAGCGGGAGGACGGCGATGAACGGTTGGGGCGATTTTGTCCAGATGACGTTGGGGACGGCGTTGTGCTTTTGCCTGGCGACGGTCTCGATCCCGGCGGCGGGCGCGGGCGGCGGCGCGCCCGGCGAAGCCGACAGACCTTTTTTCACGCCCGATTTTTATCCCATTCTGACCTGGGATCCTTACCACGGATGGAAGGGCGACATCGAGAGCCGCGGGAACGGCCTGGCGTCGATGGCCCAGTGCAACATTAATGTCGTCGGATTCGTGTTGCCCAAGGACCTGCCCGAATGCGAACGGCTCGGGGTGAAGGCGATCATGGCGGCCGAGGTGCCCAATCCCGGCGCTTGGAGCAAGGAATGGAAGAAGCTCACCGACGAGGAAATCGAGCGGCGGGTAAGGCAAATGATCGACACGGCCGGCGACAGTCCGGCGGTACTCGGCTATTTCCTCACCGACGAGCCGGGGGCGGCGTCTTTCCCCGCCCTGGCCAAGGCGGTGGCGGCGGTCCGTAAATACGCTCCCGGAAAACTGGCCTACATCAACCTGTTTCCCGGCTACGCGACGATCGGCGCGCCCGACCTCTCGCAACTGGAGACCGGCAGTTTCACCGAATACCTGGAACGCTACGTGGCCGAGGTCAAACCGCAGTTCATCAGTTACGACAACTACCAGGTGCAGTATTCGCAGGATATGAAAGACAAGGAGCGTGCGGCCAGCTATTACGGCGACCTGCTCGAAGTGCGGCGCGTGGCGATGAAAAACGGCATTCCGTTCTGGAACATCGTCTCCTCGAACCAGATCCGTCCGTTTTCGACGATCCCCTCGCCGGCCAACCTGCGCTTCCAGGCCTACACGACCCTCGCCGCCGGCGGGCGCGGCCTCACGTGGTATACCTATTACGCCGGCAACTACGGTTATGCCCCCATCGGCGCCGACGGCGACAAAACCCTCACCTGGGATTACCTGCAATCCGTCAATCACGAGGTCGCGACGCTCGGGCCGCTCATGAACCAGATGACATCGACGGGAGTTTACTTCACCGCCCCGGCGCCCGTGGACGGCCTGCCGCCCTTGCCCGGAAAGAAGGTGGACGCGGTGGAAAGCGAGGCGCCTTTGATGGTGGGCGAATTCGCCGGCGACGACGGGACCCCGTACGTGATGCTGGTCAACCTGAGCCTGGAGCGATCGGCCAAGGTGACGCCGATGAAGGGCGGCAAGGCGCTCGGTGGCGTGTTCTACTCGGCGCAGGACGGCCGGCCGCGCCCGATCGACGGCAAATTCGGCCTCTGGCTCACTGCCGGACAGGGCGTTCTGCTGCGGCTCGAAGAACCGAAGTAAATCCTTTTCGCAGGCAACGTGATATATCGCATGGAACCAGGTGTTAAGGCGGATCATATCGACAGAGCGCACAGAGAAAAAGAATTACCGAAGAGAGTACGACAAGGATCGCTCCGCGTCTTTCTTTCCCTCTGTATTACCATGGGTCAAACACAAGTTTTCCTGGCGGAATGATGTGCGGAAGTCGTATGTACTCAATACTGCCCGCTGTCTTCTTCATGACGTTTTGTGTGTCCTTCATGGTTTTATTTGGCTGCGGCTCCGCCGCGCTTAAGTCCTCCGTGGTTAAGAAGTTCCTCAATAGACGGCGCGAAACGTATCTCGATCTTTTTGACCGTATGTTTGGCATATGAAGACCCGATGGGCGACCGGGGGGCCGGGCGACCTGCCCGGGGGGAGCAGTCAGATGAGGCGCGTCATCAAATCACTGCTGGTGGCCATCGTGATCGCCGCAGCCATCATTTTCGTCGCCATGGGGGGATTGGGATCATTGCGTTCGCGCTTCCGGGTGCCTCGCGTGTCTAATCCGCTCAGTCTCCTGCCCGGCGAATCGCCCCGCCTCGACCCGCGCCTGACGGCGCTGCTGGCCGGCGCCGGCGTGGAGGTGCAGGAAGCCAAGCCCGTGGCGGGCGGCGCGCTGCTTTACCTGCGATGGCCGGCGGTCTCGGCCGATCTGCCGGCGGGAATCTTCCGTCAGGCGGTCGCGCGCGGCCTGATCCGTTCGTTCGCCCCGGCCGCACCCAATACGCTCGACCAGCGCACCCACGGCGGACGTAATTACTATATCGACCGCTACATCATCCGCTTCTGAGCCGCCCCCTACGGCATCTTCCCGCATAAAAAAAACGGTCCACCCCGGCAATGAAATCGTCTAAACTGATGGTGGAATCGTTGATCCGGGGCGGCCGTCCCGGAGTTTGTTCGCAAGGAGTCCACAAGGCCATGCGCATCGCCAAATGGTTCGGTTTTGCGATCCTGGTCGGCATCCTGGGGGTCGGCGTGGGGGTCGGCCTGCGTCTGGCCGACATGGCCAAGTCCCTGCCGGGGCTGGACTGGATGGCGAGCGAGAAAACGTGGGCCCAGGTGACACCCGCCCAGACCGTGCCGGCGGCCGCGGGCCGGCTTCCGGCCGCCGGATCGGTTCCGAACCTTGGCGCGGCCCGGCCCGATTCGCCCCGACACACGGTGGTCGTCGACGTCGCCCAGCGGGTCAGCCCCGCCGTCGTCAGCATCGGCGCCAGCAAGAAGACCTTCGGCCGCCAATATGATCCCTACGGCGGCGATCCTTACTTCTCGATGTTCCAGATCCTCCCGCTGACGCTTGACTTTCCCTACATGGGTTCGGGCTTCATCATCGACAAGACCGGCCACGTGATCACCAATTATCATGTCATCGAGAACGCCAGCGCCATCACGGTGACCCTGCCCGACCGGCGTACCTTCCAGGCGCGCCTGCTCGACGCCGATCGCTACGTCGACATCGCCCTGCTGCAGATCGAGGGGCTTAAACGAGACGAAAGCCTGCCGACCATTCCGCTGGGCAACTCCGGCGGCATCATGATCGGCGAGACGGTGCTGGCAATCGGCAATCCGTTCGGACCCCTCATCGCCGACCCGCGCCCCTCGGTGTCGGTCGGCGTGGTGAGCGCCGTCAACCGCTCGTTCAAGCTCGACGAGAACTCGCGCGCCTACCAGAACATGATCCAGACCGACGCGGCGATCAACCCGGGCAACAGCGGCGGCCCGCTGGTCAACCTCGACGGCGAGGTTATCGGCATTAACACCTTCATTTTCTCTCGTTCGGGCGACTCGACCAGCGTCGGCTTCTCGATCCCCGTCAACCGGGCCACGCGCGTCGCCCAGGAGATCCTCAAATACGGCAAGTTGCGCACGATCCGGCTGGATTTCGAGCCCTGGAACCTGAACGCCTCGATCCAGCAGGCCCTGGGGCTCAAGACCGACAAGGGCGCGCTGATTCGCTCGGTGGACGTCGGCGGCCCCGCCGACCGCGCGGGCCTGCAACCGGGCGACGTGATTGTCGGCGTCGACGGCAACGAAATCAGCGACGTCGACAGCCTGCTGTCGGATTTCCTGACGCGCACGGTGGGCGAAACGATCCAATTCCAGATTGTACGCGGCGGCAAAGACCTGACGCTCGATTACAAGGTCGAGGAAGGCAAACGCTGACGATGACGCCCAAACCGACTCGGACCACCCGCGCCGGCGCGCCGGCCCGCGAACACATCCGCCGCATCGAACGCGTGCGCACCGGCCTGGAGCGCCGCCGACTCGACGCGCTGCTCGTCTACGACCGCGCCAATACCTTCTACCTGACCGGCCTGCACTGCACGCTATCCTACCTGCTCGTGACGCGCCGCGAAGCGATCTTGTGGGTCGACGGACGCTACATCGAGGCGGCCCGGGCCGTCGCCGGCCACTGCGACGTGCA
>JAMCWS010000020.1 GCA_023480605.1 bacterium | reverse complement strand
TCTTATCCAAGGCAGACTGCTTGCCCCCCTCGTGGACCAGACGGGCCACGGCATTCACATCGTCTTCCGTGTACCAGTCCTGGGTGTCCAGCTTCACTCGTAGATCAAAGGGTCGATGTCAATGACGTCATCAAGGGAACGCTGCTGGCCTCGGCCGGCGGGGCGCTCGCCGCCGGCTTGGGTCCGGGGGGCACGGGCGGGCAAGCCGCGCCCCCCCCGGCCGCCGCCTCCCCCGGCGAGGCCGTCACGCCGCTGCCGCGGGGCCGGATCGGGTCGGTCGAGCTCAGCCGCCTGATCCTGGGCTGCAACCTGATTACGTTTTTTGTGCACTCCCGCGGATTGAGGTTTGTCAATAACCTTTCGCGCCATTACAATAGCGAGGATAAGATCCTCGAGACATTCGCCGCCGCCGAGAGCCAGGGCGTCAACGCCATCATGCTGCACGAGGACGCGACCTGCCTGCGCATCCTGAAGCAACACCGCGACCGGAACGGGGGCAAACTCCAGTGGATCGTGGCGCCCACGCTTGAGCCCGAAAACATGGATGCTTTCCGCGAACGGGTCTACGCTCTCGCCTCGGACGGGGTGGCCGCCATGTATCTGCACGGCAATCCGGCCGATCGGTTGTGCGCCGACGGCAAGCGCGACGTGATCGCCCGGGCCCTGGACGACATCAAGATGGCCGGCCTGCCGGCCGGGGTGGCCTGCCACGATTTGAACGTGGTTAACTTTTGCGAGAAGAACGATCTTGGGGCCGAATACTACGTCAAGACGTTTCACCATCTCAACTACCCCGGCGCGCCCCGGCCCGAGGAGCTCAAGGAAGCTCACAGCGAAGTGCCCGGCTATTGGTGCAAAGAACCCGGCGAGACGGCAGCGGTCATGGCGACGGTCAAAAAACCATGGATTGCATACAAGGTGATGGCCGCCGGAGCCATTCCGCCGCGCGACGCGTTTACCTACGCCTTCAGCCACGGGGCGGATTTCATTCTGGCGGGCATGTTCGATTTCGAGGTTAAGGAAGACGCCGCGATCGCGCGCGAGGCGGTGGCCGCGGCGGCCAGTCGCGGGCGGCCCTGGATGGGATGAGCGGGGCGCCCCTCGGCACGCCGGCGCAATCGGCGCCGATTCAGTGAAAGGCATTCACGGCGAATCATGATCAAGTTACCTTACTCCCTCATGATGACCTGGCGCACGATCCGCCTGGGGGCGATCAACGTGCGCGCCCACAAGATGCGCTCGATCCTGACGGTGCTGGGCATCGTCTTCGGCGTCTGCTCGGTCATCAGCATGCTGTCGATCGGCGAAGGCGCCAGCCGCGAAGTCCAGGACCAGATCAAGCGTCTGGGCAGCCTTAATATCATCATTGAAAGCACCAAGCCGCCGCAGAACCAGGCCGACGAACAGTCCAACAACATGGTCATGGATTACGGTCTTAAATACGCCGACGCCGAGCGCCTGCACGCGACTCTGCCGACGATCAAAATATCCGTGCCGATCAAGGCGCGCACCGAGGATCTACGTTACAGCAGCCACAAAGTCACGACCGAACTGGTGGCCACCGTCCCCTGGTTTCTCGACAACACCACGTTGAAAATCCTTCCCGGGGGGCGATTTTTCACTTCACTCGACATGGAGCGATTCTCAAACGTCTGCGTCCTGGGATCCAAGGAGGCGCGCGAGCTCTTCCTCTACGAAGATCCCCTGGGCAAGTCGATCCAGGTGGGCAGCGATGTTTACCGCGTGATCGGCATCATCGACGACTCTGACCGGGCGTCCGCTCCCGCGGCCGGAACGAGCGCGACCGAAGGGGAAGAACTGGCCAGCCAGACGGCCAATTGTTTCGTGCCGCTCACGACGCTGCGTTCGCGCGAGGGCGATTTCATCCACCGCCGCCAGCAGGGACAATTAACCTTCGAACGGATCGAATTAAGCGAAGTCATCTTGAACATACGCGATATCAGCGACGTGCTGCCGACGGCTAAAATCGTCGAGAAGACGCTGGCCGCCTACCACCCCAGGTCCGATTACAGACTGGTTGTTCCCTTGCGGATGATGGAAGAGGCCCGCAAGACCAAGCGCATTTTTACGATCGTGCTCAGTTCGATCGCCGCCATCTCGCTGCTGGTCGGCGGCATCGGCATCATGAACATCATGCTGGCCACCGTCAGCGAGCGCACGCGCGAGATCGGCGTGCGCCGCGCCCTGGGCGCGCGCCGCCGCGATATCCTCTCGCAGATCCTTGTCGAAACGCTGCTTCTCTCGGCCGGCGGCGGTCTGCTCGGTATGGCTTTGGGGGCGGTGATCCCGATGGTGGTGACCCGCCTGACCAAGATGCCGACGTTCCTCACCCCCATGGCCTTTATTCTTTCGTTCAGCGTTTCGGTGGCCATCGGCCTGATTTTCGGGCTCTACCCCGCCCGCCGCGCCGCCACGATGGACCCCATCGAAGCCCTGCGCTACGAATAACCGGAACCTGCCGGCAAGCTCCGAACGCCCCTCGCCCCGGGCGCATCCCACATCGTCGTGAGATGCGCCCATGCGCTGCTATTTATCCTGACGGATCGAAAGCAAGGAGATGGGGCGTTGCCTCGGGGGCGTAAGGTTGTTAATATAAATGGTGGGTGCGGCGCCGCGCAAAAGGCGCGAACGGTCTTCGAGAGCGGGGCCGAGTCGGCGCGAAACGGCTGTAAGGCCTCGCCCGATGAAGCCTTGTCATTGTCCGGCGTTTGGGTTATTTTCGGGCAATCTGTAGTGGGCCGAGGTTTCGCGAAACGGCCGACGGATCGCCGCGATGATTCGACTTGAGAGGTGGATGGGATGAATTCAAACGGTTTTGCCCGTGATCGACGCCTGGGCCGCCGCCTGCGGCGCCAGCATTACGCCGAGGCGGACATCAGCCGCTCGGAGCACCTGCCGGCCGCCCCGATGCACACCCCGGTTCACGGCCACGCCGCCGCCCACATTCATAAAAAGGAAGCCGAGCGGGCCGTCGAACATATGCGCGAACAGCTTATGCGCCAGCAGGCCGAATTCGAGAATTATCGTAAACGTCAGCGGCGCGACGAACAGCAGCGCATCGAGCAGGCCAATCAGGACCTGCTTAAAAACCTGTTGCCGGTGCTCGACAATTTCGACCGCGCCGTGCAGAATTCCGGCGACTCGATCGAGGCTTTCTCCGCCGGTATCGACATGGTGCGCAAGCAATTGTTCGACATCCTGAGCCAGAATGGGCTGGAGAAAATCGAAGCCCTCGGCCAGCCCTTCGACCCCAACCGGCACGAAGCGGTCAGCATGGAAACCACCGACGCCCAACCCGACAACACCGTCTGCGGCGTCTTCCAGGAAGGCTATCTGCTCAAGGGCCGCCTGCTCCGCCCCGCGATGGTTCGCGTTGCCCACGGCGCATGAACGGCCGGCGCAACGCCGGGGACGGACGAAACCGGGTCGGCGCCCTGACATTTACGTGACGGAGGCCGGAGCCATCCCTTCCCTGCCCCCCGCCAATTTCTTCGACCCTTATTATCACGCCTTCCACGTGCCGTTTGTTTTCGTGCTGGGGACGATCTTCGGATCCTTCTTCAACGTCTGCATCTACCGCATCCCGATGGGAGTGCCGCTGTCGATGCCGCGTTCCCACTGTTACCGCTGTGGACGCGCCGTCCGCTGGCACGACAACATCCCCCTGCTGAGTTACTGGATATTGCGCGGCAGGTGCCGTCACTGCGGCGCGCGATTTTCGATCCGTTATTTTGGCGTCGAACTGCTGACAGGGCTCCTGTTTTCGCTCGTTTTCGCGCGCGTGGGTTACAGCCTGGCCCTCATCCCCGCGCTGGTGTTCATCTCGCTGCTCGTCATCGCCACCTTCACGGATATCGACCACTGGATCATTCCCGACCGCATCAGTCTGGGAGGGCTGGGCGCCGGGCTGCTGCTGGCCGCCGTCTGGCCGATCGCTCAGGCCCCGGGCAATCCGTTGGTCGGCGGCATCCTGGGTCCCGAACTGTTTCGCGACGTGCCCGGACGCTGGCGGCCGCTGGCCGACGCCGTGGCGGCCGCCGCCATCGGATTCGGCGCCCTCTGGTCGATCGGCTGGCTGGGTTCGATCATCTTCGGCAAGGAAGCCATGGGTGTGGGCGACATGAAGCTGTTCGCCATGTTCGGGGCTTTTTGCGGACTCGAAAACCTCGTCTATATTTTGCTGCTGGCCTGCGTCATTGGCACGGTGGTGGGCCTGGGCCTCATCGCGCGCGACCGCATCTGGCATGGACGCCCGGTGCCGGCCGCCCTGGCTTCCTACGGCGGCGACCCGGCCGCCGCCGAGGCGCTCGCCGCCGTCCACCCCCTGGGCGCGGAGGAACAGCAGGTGGTGCTGGCCGCGCTGACGGCGCCCGGCGTGGTCGGTCCGTTGCGCCATCACCTCACCTTCGGGCCCCCGCTGGCCGTGGCGGGCTGTATTGTTTACCTCTTCGGCCCACGGTTGGCCGCCTGGTTCGAAACCATCATGTTCGGCCTCGATCGCCTGGGCTGAGGTCGGCGCGCCCCAGGCCGCGGCCGGGCGTGGATCAGTTGTGTCGTCGGCTCCACTTTCGAGAACCAAAACGGCGCGTTCGCCACCCCGGCTTCCATCACGCCTTCGGCGTTTTATCATCAGGAAACATTACGAACATGAGCATAATCGGGAGCGACTCGGCGTATCCGCTGGAGGATTCCCGACTGAAATGGGCGATCATTGCGGGCTTGCATGTTTGTCACCGGCGCGATAAATTCCTGAATTCAATCCAGGCGGCGGGCCGGACAACCGGCCGTCAGGCCGGCCCCCCGGGCCGAGCAGGCCGAACCGGATCATACCCCAATAGGGAGGGTCGACCCCATGCCGATGCGTATCCTAATCAGTGACAAAATGTCGCCCGAAGGGCTGTCCTATTTCACCGGTCACGAGGGTTTCGAGATCATCTACGATCCGGATATCACCATGGAACAATTGGCCGAGCGCCTGGGTGAGTTCGACGCCCTGGTCATCCGCAGTCGCACCCGCGTGACGCGCGAGATGCTGGCCAATCCCGGCAAGCTCAAGGTGATCGGCCGCGCCGGCGCCGGCGTCGACAACGTCGACGTCGAGGCCGCCACGGCGCGCGGCGTCATCGTCATGAACACCCCCGGGGGCAACACGCTCTCGACGGCCGAGCACGCCATCTCGATGATGCTCGCGCTGGCGCGCCAGATCCCGTACGCCGACCGCACGATGAAGGAAGGCAAGTGGGACAAGAAAAACATCGTCGGCGTCGAGATCGCCGGCAAAACTCTCGGCATCCTGGGCCTGGGCAAGATCGGCCGCGAAGTGGCCATCCGCATGCGGGCCTTCGACATGGAAATCCTTGGCTACGATCCCTTCCTGACGCAGGAGACGGCGGAGAAGCTGGGGGTCGAGCTGGCCGACGTCGACACGGTCTGCCAACGCGCCGACATGATCACGGTCCATTGCCCCCTCAACGACGAAACCCGCGGCCTGATCGGCGCCGAGCGATTGGCGATGATGAAGCCGGCCGCGCTGCTGGTCAACTGCGCTCGTGGCGGCATCGTCGACGAGGACGCCCTGTGCGACGCCCTCAGGGAAAAGAAAATCGCCGGGGCGGCCGTCGACGTCTTCACCGCCGAACCCCTGCCCGCCGATCACAAGTTCCGCTCGTTGCCCAACATCGTTCTGACCCCCCACCTGGCGGCCTCGACCACCGAGGCCCAGGAGAAGGTGGCCCGCGATATCGCCATCCAGGTGCGCGAGGCGCTCTCGGGCGAGATGATCCGCAACGCCGTCAACGCCCCTTCGCTCGACAGCAAAACCTATGCCCTCAAG
>JAMCWS010000359.1 GCA_023480605.1 bacterium | reverse complement strand
CCCCGGGCGATTTCGACTGGCCGCGCAGGAAGGTGTACCCCAGGCCGGCCACGGCCAGAATGCCCACGGCGGCCACCAGTTTGAACACCAACCCGCCGCGGCGGGGCTGGGAAGCCGAGTGCGCCGGCACTCGATTAGAGTTTTGCGTGCTTGGGGTTTTCATTCCACATTCCCTTTTCGTCAATTTCCAAAGATTCGATGGACTTGTAAAATTGCAGCCGCGCGATCGTGTAAGTGACAAGCACCTGGGTCAACGAGTTGCGGGCGTCGCGTAGCGACGACTCGGCATCGAGCTGGTCGCGGATGCTGACACCCTCGCGCCCCACGTCGAGCAGCAACTGCACGTTGTCGACGCGTTTTTCGGCCAGTTTGAGGCTGGCCAGTTGGATGTCGTAATTCTGGCGCGTCTTGTCGACGGTATTGTATGAATCGCGCACCTCGACCAGGATTTGATTGCGCAACTGGTCCGCCTCGCGCACGCCCTGCTCGAAGTCGATCACGGCCCGCCGGTAGTCGTTGCGTTCGCTTTTACGGTCCAGCGGCAACTCCAGATCGAGCCGCCCGCCGTAAGTCCGATCGTCCCAACTGAAGTTCAGGGACTGGTCGTTGCCCTCGGAAGGCAGCGACGCGTTGAGCGTCAGGTCCAGCGCCGGCAGCAGCGCGTTCTCGGCAATGCCCATCCGCCGGCCCACGTCGACGACACTCTCCCGGGCCGTGAGCAGGTCCAGGCGGTTGGTCAGGGCCAGGCCCTGCGCCGCCTCCAGCGGCACGGCCAGTTCGATGAGGCCGTTCTCGTAGAGTTTGCGCAACCGCTCCAGTTCACTCATGTCGGGCTGAATGTTCAGTTCGATGGGCAGGCCCAGATTGAGTTTGAACTGGTCGAGCAGCAGGGCGTAAGTGGTGCGGGCGTTGATCCAGCGATTCTTGGCCGAAATCTCGTCCTGATGGGCCTGGTCGACCTCGAAGGCCGCCAGCCGCTCCTCGCGCTGGAGCGCCTCGGCCCGCTGGCGGTTGACCACCAGGCGCTGATAGGACTGATATTCGTTTTCGATCTCGTCATAGGCCTGGAGCAGGCGGTAGTAGTCCGACACCCGGTCGACGATGAAGTTCTTCTGATAACGGGCGAACGTGCGGACGGCGTAAATGACGTTGCGCTCGGCCTGGGTCAGGTTTTCCAGCGTGACCAGCGGTCCCGCCCCCTGAAGCAGCGGCTGGACGAGGGAGGCCGCCAGCGTGCCGGTGGCCGAGTGGCTCTCCGGCGACGAGTAGACGCGCAGGAAGTCGTTGGTCAGCCCCACCGTGATGCGCGCTCCGGTGGCGAACAGCTTCGTGACGGCCACGTCCGAGACGACTTCGCCGAATCGCTCGATGCCCGTGGCCCCGCTGGGGCGGCGTGTCGCTCGCGCCGAGACCGATCCCGAAAAGATCGGCGAGAACTCGTGGCGGGCGTCGGTCAGGCTGAGGGCCGACAGGTAAAGGTTTTCCTTGCGGGTCTGGTAATCGCGGCTGTTGTCGATGGCCAGTTCCAGCACGTCGGCCATGGTGACTTTCAACCCCGAGGTGCTCAGCATGTCGGCCGAGGTGCCGGCCTTTTCGAGCACGCGCCGGGTGAGGGTGCCGGTGGTCGGCTCGATCGTGAACGGGGATGACTTGCCCAGCGCCGCGCGTTCCTTTTCAGCGATGATCGGGTAGGTTTCCTTGTCGGCCAGGCGTTTGGCCAGCGGGCCAAAACACCCCGCCGCGGCCGCCAGGAAGGGCAGCAGGAGCGCCACAAGAGCTTTCGAACGATAATCCATCATGTTGTTGCAACATCACTCTATTTGAAATAGGGGCCGTTTAAATTCGCCCCGGTTGCCCGGCCTCGGCGCCGCTCGATCCGCCCACAATCGGGGTCGATATTCGGCGCCGCCCGTTTCGGACGCAATCCCCCCTTTTCGCGTGTCGAAACGCCATGCCGTAATTCCCCTGTATAAGACGTATCCGCGAGGCAATAGGTTTAGCGATTTTTGCGCACCCACCCCATTTTTTCATTAAATGCTTGGCGTTTCCCCCGTTCCCGAAACCGCGCCGCGGGCCTCCCGGATGGCCCGCGCCACATGGCCTTCGGCCGCCACCAGGCGCCGGGCGGCTTCATCGGCCCCGACGCCCGCCAGGGCCATCACCAGCGCCCGCTTGAGATCCCCCCCGGCCCGCTCCAGCAGCGCCGCCGCCGCCACCGGTTCGAGTCCGGCCACCTCGGCCAGAATGCGCCGCGCCCGGTCGACCAGTTTGGCGTTGGTCGGCCGCAGGTCGACCATCAGGTTTTCGTAGACTTTGCCCATCTGGATCATGGCCACGGTGGTCACCTGATTCAGGATGAGTTTGGTCACCGTGCCGGCCTTCATGCGCGTCGAACCGGTCACGACTTCCGGCCCCACCAGCGCGTGTATCTGGACGTCGGCCAGATCTTCTTCGCCCTCCAGGGGCGGCGTGCAGGTCAGCAGGACGGTGGCGGCGCCACGCCGGCGCGCCTCGGCCAGCGCGCCCAGCACGTAAGGGGTGCGCCCCCCCGTGGCGATGCCGAAAACGACGTCGCGCCGGCTGACCTCCTTGCCGGCCATCGCCCGCGCCCCGCTGTCGAGATCGTCTTCGGCCCCTTCGACAGCCCGGTGCAGGGCTTCGTAACCCCCCGCGATGACCCCCTGGACCATATCCGCCGGCACGCCGAAAGTGGGGGGCTGTTCGCTGGCGTCGAGCACGCCCAACCGCCCCGACGTCCCCGCGCCGACGTAGATGAGCCGCCCTCCCTGGCGAAAGGCGGCCACCACCCGCTCAATGGCCGCGGCCACCTCGGCGGCGCAGGCTTCGGCCGCCTCGCAACAACGGCGATCCTCGGCCTGGATGATGGCGAGCGCCTCCCGGACGGTGGCCCGGTCGACGTGACTCGAGCGCGAATTCCGCTGCTCCGTCAGGCGCCGGTCGTGCCGGGCGGGGGGGAGCGGGCGGCCGCCTTGCGGGATCGTCGCTCCGGTCTGTTCACGCGTCCGGCTCAAAACAATCGCCTCCCCTTCGAGCATGGTTGCCTCGCGGCCGACGGACGTCCAATCAAAAGGCCGCCATGCCCTTTGCATTCCATTAAAACATACGTTCCATTTTGAACGGACTTACTGCGATATTTGCCATTCGGCGGACGTCCCGGCGGATTGACGGGCATCGCGGGAAGGCTTCGCCACCCCGGGGGCGACGGTCGGTTTGGGTGGATTCTCAGACGCTGCGCCCGGCCACCAGCGCCACGGCCTGGGCCGCGATCCCCTCACCCCGGCCGGTGAAGCCCAATTTCTCGGTCGTCGTGGCCTTGAGATTGACCCGGCCGGGGTCGATGCTCATGGCGCGGGCCAGACGTTCGGTCATCCGCGGCAGGTGGGGAGCCATGCGGGGGGCTTGGGCGATGATTGTCGCGTCGACGTTGACGACACCCCAACCGACCTGCGCCAGGCGGCGGGTCACCGTGGTGAGCAGTTCGATGCTGTCGGCCCCGGCCCAAGAAGGGTCGGTGTCGGGGAAGTGGCGGCCGATGTCGCCCAGGCATCCGGCACCCAGCAGCGCGTCGGCGATGGCATGGGCGAGCACGTCGGCGTCGGAATGGCCGGCCAGGCCCAGGGGGTGGTCGATCCGCACTCCGCCGATGACCAACGCCCGGCCGGGCGCGAAGGCATGAACGTCGAACCCTTGCCCGATGCGATATGGGGCCTCCGCCTGCATTGCCTATCCGCTCCCCGGTTCCGATGGATTGCCACGCTCCGGCGCCCATGACAACCCCATCCTACGCGACCAGCCCGCGCCAGTCAAACACCGAACTTTCCTGCTCGTGCTCCTGCTCGTGCTCGTGCTCCTAATCGTTATTATATTCAGATTAAGTCCAAACGTATTTCATTACAATCCCGATCCCGATCCCGATCATAATAACGACATAGAAATCCTGATCCTGATTCTCTGAAGTTTTTCGCGAAATCGCGCGATGCACCCGCCGTGCCGGTCTGCCGGCGGATCAAACCTATTCGGCAACGCGCGGCGCCGGTGTTTGACAATCCCGTCGCCGGCGCGATATTCTGCCGCAACATTCCGTCCGTGATGATCCGGGCGCATATCGCCCGCTTCAGTCATGGCGGGACCGAACGGAGCGATGGCCATGAGACGACGCACCTTTCTGCAAGGCGTGACGGCCGGCGCCGCCCTGACGGGCGCGGCTCACGCCGAAACTCAAAACGAGACTGCCATGAAGGCCCTTCCCATCCTCGCCAATCCCTTCGTGATCGTCTACGAATCGCCCGACCCCAAGCGCGTCTACGCTTACAGCCCCGGGCTGGCCATTCTGCCCGGCGGACGGCTGGTCGCCACCATGGACCAGGGCGGGCCGGGCACGGCGGGCTCGCAGGTCGCCCAATCGCCCGATGGCAAACCGCTCATTGGCAAAATTTTCACCAGCGACGACCACGGCCGCACCTGGACGCACCGGGCCGATACCCCCCTCATGCACGCCCGACCTTTCACGGCCGAGGGCGCCGTTTACGTGCTCGGGCACGCCGGCGACCTGGGCGTGATGCGCTCGCGCGACGGCGGCCTCACCTGGGAGGGGGCTTTTTGGCTCACCAAGGGCGAGGCGTGGCACCAGGCCCCGTGCAACGTTCATTACACACGGGGCAGCGTCTACCTGGTGATGGAGGTCAACACCAATAAAGATCCTGATTTCCGGGGTTGGGCGGTTTCGCGCCTGGCGCCGGTTGTCATGCGTGGCCGCGAAACCGACGACCTTACCCGGCGCGAAAACTGGACCTTCTCCAATCGTTTCTCATTTCAGGACGTTCTTCGCGAGGCCGGTCCGCCCAATCTGCTCGGCGTGCCCTTCTTCAACCTCGGCAAGACGGCGCCCAACCGCAATCACCCCGACAAACGGTGGATGTATGAGCCGGGCTGGCTGGAGACGAACATCGTCGAATTTACCGATCCGGCGCACGTCTGGTTCGACCCGGCCGGCCGCACATTTTACCTTTGGGCACGGGCGCACACGGGTTCGACCAACCTGGCGTGCATCGCCCGGGCCGTCGAGGGTGAAGACGGCGCCATCACCGTGGGCTTGGCCCACGCGCCGTCGGGCGTGCCCATGGTTTACGCGCCTTGCCCCGGCGGGCAAATGAAATTCCACATCCTCTACGACACGGCGACGCGACTGTATTGGCTGCTTTCGAGCCAGGCCACCGACTCCATGACCCGGCCCGAGTTGCTCGACGAAGACCGCTTCAACCTGCCCAACAACGAGCGCCAGCGGCTGGTGCTGCATTTCTCGAAGAACTGCGTCGACTGGTGCTTCGCCGGGCGCGTGGCCGACACGGGCGCTTACAAACAGAGCCGCCACTACGCCTCGATGGTGATCGACGGCGAGGACCTGCGCGTGCTGTCGCGTTCGGGCGACGCCCGTGCCGACGGCGCCCACGACGGGAATCTCATCACGTTCCACACGGTGCGTAATTTCCGGGCACTGGCCTACTGAGCGCGCGCGTTTACTGAGCGCTGGCGGCGTCCACCGGTATAATCCTCACCTTGCGCCGGGAATACGCGGGCGCGGACTGCGGCCACTCGTCGCCTTCTCGATCCGCAAAACATGTCGCTCTTCCCCCGCTCCAGATCCGGTTGAAGCATGGAACTACGAAGCGCGTCCGATCCGCCGCACGCTGACGTAATAAGCCCCGCAGAGCTCCTTGCCCTCGCTGCTCAGAAACGTTCCCTTGAGCATGGTTTCCCCCCGCTTGAGGGGCGCGCGGAAAACAACGACGGTATCATCGGGCGAGGCGACGGCTTTCTCGCCGGTGTAGTCGCCCACGGTCAGCCGGGCCTTCGCGATGGGAAAAGCCTT
>JAMCWS010000298.1:3531-5904 GCA_023480605.1 bacterium | reverse complement strand
GCGCGCGCCGCCGCCCAACGCGAGGCCTCGAAGCGTTTCGCCAAGGAAGTGATGGCCGAGGCCCGCATCCCCACGGCCGCCGCGCGCACCTTTACCGACTTTCACCAGGCCGTCGCCTGGCTCGACACGCTCGCTCCCCCCTACGTCATCAAGGCCGAGGGACTGGCCGAGGGCAAGGGGGTCACGGTGGCGCGCACGCGCGAACAGGCCGTCGCCGCCCTACAGACCTGCCTGCAGGACCGGGCCTTCGGCGCGGCCGGCGACGAGGTGCTGATCGAGGAATTCATGGAGGGCGAGGAAGCCAGCCTGCTGGCCTTCGCCGACGGCAAGGTCGTCAAGGCGATGGATTCGGCACAGGATCACAAGCCGATTTTCGACGGCGACGAAGGACCCAACACCGGCGGGATGGGGTCCTATTCGCCCGCGCCGGTGGTGACGCCCGACCTTTACGAGCAGTGCGTGCGCGAAATCCTCGAGCCTTGCCTGGCGGCCCTTCGGCGGCGCGGGATCGACTACCGGGGGGTCATGTATGCCGGACTGATGATCACCAAGAGCGGGCCCCGGGTGGTCGAGTTCAACTGCCGCTTCGGCGATCCCGAGACCCAGGCCCTGCTGCCGCGCCTGGATAACGACCTGGTGGACGTGATGCTGGCCTGCGTCGAGGGGCGCCTGGGCGAGGTGGGCCTCAAGTGGAGCCGCGAGGCCGCCGTGTGCGTCGTGGCGGCCTCGGGGGGCTACCCCGGTCCTTACAGGAAAGGCAAGCCGATCGAGGGGCTGGACCGCCTGCCGGACAACGGCGACGCGATGGTTTTCCACGCCGGCACGGCGAGAAACGCCGCCGGCCAGGTGGTCACCGCCGGCGGTCGCGTGCTGGGGGTGACGGTGCGCGACGCTTACCTGATCGTGGCCATCGAGCGCGCCTACGAAATCATGGCCAAAATCCGTTTCGACGGCATGCACTACCGCACCGACATCGGCCGCCGGGCCTTGGAGCGGCTGGAGAAGGGACCATCCTAAAACCCGCTGATGAGCCACGAAATCACACGAAAAGACGCGAAAAACCCATTGAGAAAATGGTTACTAGCCGCGCATTCGCTAAAAATGCAGCACCCGCACGACGATGCTTTTGCGGTAGATGATCCCTTTGAGGTCGTCTTCCTCGATGACGTAGATGCGCCGCTTGTGCGCGGTCATCATCAGGTGGGTCACCTGGACGATCGAGGTGTTGGGCTCGACGGTGATGACGTCGCGCCGGCAGACCTCGCGCACCGTCATCGTGTTTTCGTTCTGGAAGAAATTCTCGAACGGCTCGAAACTGTCGAGCATGCCGGGGTTGACGATCAGGTCGAGATATTTCGGCATGCCGAGAGTCAGCAGTTCGCGGCTGGTCAGCTCGCCGATGAGCTTGCCGTGGTCGTTGACCACCGGGATGCCCTCGTCGGGGGCGTCGACCAGCAGATCGACGGCCTTGGCGAGGATCGTGTTGGCTGTCACCTGGTGGGTGATGGGCGACATGATGTCCTGGGCCACCAGCGTTTTCTTGACGTCGATGCCGCTGTCCTCGATCAGGCGGATGAGGCGCCCGGCCGAGCGCACGCCGATCATCGCCTGCTTGATCTTTTTGGATTTCAGCAGTCGCGCGATCGCCGCCATCGTCTGCAGCATCATCGTGTTCTTGTTGCGCGGGGCCAGGATCATGAAAATGAGCGAAATGGGCTGGCCGCCTTCGTTCTTCTGAGGGATCGGCTGCTCGGGCACCAGCAGGCCCACCAGGAAGCGCTCGAGCTTGTCCAGGCGCATGTGGGGCAGGCAGACGGCCTCGTCGATTTCGGTGGGGTGCTGCTGTTCGCGGGCGATTAATTCGTCGACCAGATCGTCGACGTGGCCGGGTTCGATGGCGTCGCCGAAGGCCTGCAGCATCCGCCGGAACGCCTCTTCGAGCGTCTTGGCCGGTTCGTCGATCAGAACGTGATTTTCATTAAGCAGGCTGTAGAGTTTCATGGCGCCTCGCCCTCCCCGGCTTCGCCGGCGTGATTCAGTATGAAATCAGGCGGCGGCGTGCGCAAGGGGTTTTGGCGGGGTGGGACCGAGGGGACGGATGGACCGATGGCGGGGACGCGGAGCGGAGATTCCCCGCGTCCCGGAGAACCATGACGGGCGGCGCGGCGGTGCGATAATGGACCGTCGCCGACCGCCCATCCTTATATAAATCGCGGCAGCATGGCGCCGTGGGCCTTGATGAGGTCGTTGCACATGGCGCGGATTTCGTCCAGGGTCAACTCGGCGGCGGCATTTTCCGCTCGCTGCGCACCATCCCCGTCGTGCTCGATTTCGCGCGCGACATGGAAGCCGTCTGCCCCGGGGCTTGGTTCC
>JAMCWS010000298.1:1675-3521 GCA_023480605.1 bacterium | reverse complement strand
GGTTGATGTTGGTGCGGTTGATGGCGGCGCAGACTTCGGGCAGGTCGCCCACCCAGCAGCCCTGGACGCCGTTGCGGTCGACCAGGCAGGGCGCCTCGACGCAGGCCTTGGCCGGCAGGTTGGTGACCAGGCCCGTGTTCATGACGTTGCCGTGGATGCGCAGGGGAGTGTTCGTCTCGATCGATTCGATAATGTAGGAGCCGAACTCGTGGGTGCGCTTGTGCTCGAGGTGGGTGTCGGCCACGAGGCGGTCGCGCATGGCTTTCCAGCCGGCGATCTGGCTGACGCAGCGGCGCGGGTATTCGTCCAGCGGGATGTTGAACTCCTCGATCAGGCCGGGGTATTGCTTCTTGATCCAGTAGGGCATGTATTCGGCGCTGTGCTCGCTCGATTCGGTGATGTAATAGCCCATCTGGAGCATCATCTCGAAGCGGACCATGTCGTGATGCTTGGGGGCGCCGGGCTTGCGGGCGGCCTTGTTGATCTTCGCGGCGCGCTTTTTAATTTCGGGATAGAGGTCGCGGCCGCCGTCGCTGACCTCGAGCAACCAGGACTGGTGGTTGATGCCGGCGATCTTCCACTGGAGTTCCTTGACGTCGTCGAGCAGGCCGACGTGGCGCAGGAGGCCGGCGGCGCAGCCCTGGACGCTGTGGCAGAGGCCGACGGCGCGGATGGAGCTGCCGCGCAACAGGGCGCCGGTGATCATCGCCATGGGGTTGACGTAATTGAGGAACCAAGCCCCGGGGCAGACGGCTTCCATGTCGCGCGCGAAATCGAGCACGACGGGGATGGTGCGCAGCGAGCGGAAAATGCCGCCGATGCCCAGGGTGTCGCCGATCGTCTGGCGCAGGCCGTATTTCTTGGGGATTTCGAAATCGATGACGGTCGAGGGCTCGTAGCCGCCGACCTGGATGGCGTTGACGACGTAGTCGGCGCCCTTGAGGGCCGCGCGCCGGTTGCGAACGCCCAGGTGGGCCGTGATCGTGGCGCGCCTTTCATTGACGTTGGCGTTGAGGTTCTCGAGCATGCGCCTGGAGTCGGTCAGGCGCTCGGCGTCGATGTCGTAGAGGGCGATGTGCGCGTCTGTGCAGGGCCGGCGTCAGCATCAC
Source organism: bacterium (assembly GCA_023480605.1). Taxonomy (GTDB): domain Bacteria; phylum Sumerlaeota; class Sumerlaeia; order MVZB01; family MVZB01; genus JAMCWS01. Next base: position 2,412 of record JAMCWS010000298.1, on the reverse strand, counting down.
GTCACCCAGGATGTTCTTGGCGAACACGGTGCTGCCGGCGCCCATGAAGGTGATCTTGACCATCTGAAAGGTTCTCCGATCGGGATTGGGAATGAGGTGCGTGAACTCGTATAAATGGCGAACAGGCTCGCGCCGCCGCCGGCAGCCCTGCCGGCGGTGTTTTGGGGACATGATTTACCAGAACCGCGCACGGGTAACAATGGGAAAGGGAAGTTCCAAAGGGCAATGTCAGGTAGACATTGACCCTTCGCCGGCCCGGCCTCTACAATGGGATTGACAAGGCTGCGGGCGGGATGTGCGCTGGCGGCGCCGTCCCCGCGGCGCCCGTATTTCATCCTCCAGGACGGACTGTGATGGGCTTACTCGGCCGCCGTTATAACCGTAAAAAGGTTCCCCGGCTCGAACGGATAAGCTCCTGGATTCTGGTGTTGTTGATCGTGGGGATCGGCGTGGCCGTCAACGTCAAGGGCCGCCACTACGATCCGACGCGATACAGTCCGGCCGACGGGACGACGGCGCGGAACCCGGCGCCCGGCGAAGCCGCCGCGAACCGCTCCGTCCCGGTCTCGGCCGGCCCTCTTGGAACGGCGATGCCGACGCCGGCGGTCACCCCCGCGGATCCGCCTGACGCAACGGCCGGCGCAACGCCCGCGGTGGCCGACGGTGCGGCCGTCACTCCCGCGCCGGCGGCCGCCGCCCGCCGCGAACCGCCCTTCGCCGCCGACGGCCTCAAGCCG
>JAMCWS010000298.1:0-1665 GCA_023480605.1 bacterium | reverse complement strand
CGGGGCCGCCTGAGCCACCGAGCCTGAGGGGGAGGAAGCCGCGGAACGAAGGCCGCCGGCAAGACCTGAGAGAGAACGCCAGCCCCCTGCGAGGCTGGCGTTTCTGTGCCTGTGGCCGACGGGGCGGCCGTCCCCCCCGCGCCGGCGGCCGCCGCCCGCCGCGAACTCGCCTTCGCCGTCGACGGCCTCAAGCCGACCGGACCGACGGAATTTTACACGCCCGAAACCCTCTATGAAAAGATCGACGGCCGGGCCGACCAGTACCTCGAATACGACGTCGCCGGCCTGGCCTGCCGGACCTTCGCGTTGGCGGGCGATGCGCGCCAATACGTCGATCTCTACGAATACGACATGGGCAATCCGTTGCGGGCTTTCGGCGTTTACGCCCTGGAACGCGACCCCGAAGGCCAGCCCGTGGATCTTGGCGGCGCCGCCAGCGACGGAGACGCTTATCGCAGCGGGGCGAGCATCTTTTTCCGCCGGGGCTCCGTATACGCCATGACGATGCCCTCCGACGAGAGCCCGGCCCTGGCCGCGGCCGCGCTGGCGCTGGCGAGGGCCGCCGCCGCCGTCCTGCCGCCGGACGACGCCGGCCTGGAGCGCCGCGATCAACTCCCCAAGGCCGGCCAGGCGCCCGGCACGGCACAATATGCCCTGCGCAACGCCATGTCGCTCGATTTTCTTACCGACGCCTTTTCGGCCGAATACGATTATGAGGGGGGGCATTTCCGGTTTTTCATCGCCGCGCGGCCCGACGAAGCGGCGGCGCGGCGCCTCTATCACCAGTATCTCGAACACGGCCGGAAGTCGGGCAAGGTGCGGACCGAGCACGAGGCGGCCGGCGCACGCGTTTTCGAGGCCGAAAGCTACGGGGCGGCGGACGTTATTTACCAGCGCGGCAACGTCGTCGGCGGGGTGGCCCAGGCCCCCGACGCCGCGCCGGCGCGAAAATTCGTCGAAGCCTACCTGGCCGGAAAAGTGAAGTGAATGTACGGACAGGATGAACGGGATTGGCGGGATGAAAAATCCAATATTATGATTTCTCCAGACGCCCTGGGAATTGGAATTCAATGCTTAGCGAACGAACCTGACAATCCTGTCGATCCTGTTATCCCGTCAATAATGTCGTATTCGGGAATCGCCACCCATGCCGGATCGCCGTAACGAGTATCGCACGTCGCCCCCGCCCGAACCCGCGCCCGAGGGGGTGAGCCGGCGCGAGTTCCTAGCGCGGGTCGGCGCGGCCGGGGCGCTTGCCGCCATTGCCGCCGCCGGAGCGGTCGCGCTGTGGGAACCGCGCCACTTCGTGCCCGGCTTCGAGACGCCGGCGGGGCTTCGTTTGCCGGGTTATGCCGTTCCCGCCGCCGCCGGCGCGCCGGCGCTGGCCATCGCCCACGGGATGGATTACGACGCGGTGGTGCGCGCCGCCGTCGGCGCCCTGGGGGGCATCGGGCGCTTCATCCAGAAGGGCGACGTGGTTCTCCTCAAGCCCAACGTGGCCTTCGACCGGCCCCCCTCGCTGGGGGCGACGACCCACCCCGAGACGCTGCGCGCGGCGGCCCGCCTGGTGCGCGAGGCCGGCGCCGCCCGAATCCTCGTCGCCGACAACCCGATCAACAATCCCGTGGGCTGCTTCCTCAAAAGCGGCCTCACCGCGGTCGCCGA
>JAMCWS010000274.1:2713-5906 GCA_023480605.1 bacterium | reverse complement strand
GATCGACTGGGCGCGCCCTCCCTTTTCGGTAGGCCGCGTCGCGGCGACGGGACCCGACTGGTTCGACGTCGAGGTGTTCGATGAATTCCCCGTCCAGGGGGGCGAGAAAGTCGGCGCCTTCATGGATTTCGATCCGGCCACCCAACTGCCCCGCGTCAATTGCCACGACAGTTACGACTCGGTGGCCGCCACCGAGCTGCTTCGCCCCCAGGCGTTGCGCGTGCGCCTCAAGCGGCCGCTCAAGATCGAACCGGGCGTGCTGATGCTGCTGCGCCACGAGGTCTACGGCCGTTCGGCCGTCTCCGCCCACGGCTGCAAGGACTACCGGCTCGAAAACATCACCCTTTACAGTTGCCCGGGAATGGCCTTCACCGGCGGCCGGTGTGAAAACGTCACCCTGGAGCGCTGCCGCGTGATGATCAAGCCCGGCACGCGGCGCCTCATGTCGGCCACCGCCGACGGCAGCCATTTCGGCGGCTGCACCGGCCTGCTGCGCATCAAGGACTGCCTCTTCGAGGGCATGGGCGACGACGGCGCGAACATCAAGTCGGGCCTTTACCTGACCGTCCACGAGCGCATCGACGACCACACCATCCAAGGGGCGCACAACCTGCGGATGCACGACGTGCCCGACCCCGGCGACCTGATGGAATTCCATCACGCCGACGACCTGCTGCGTTATGACGGCCGGCGGGTCAAGGCCGTCGAGCCGCTGCCGCGCACGCCCGAGACGCGCGGCGAGGTGCGCGTCACCTTCACCGAGCCTCTGCCCGAAGGCGTGCGCGCCGGCGACGTGCTCGGCAACGCCACGCGCCTGTGCCGGGCCCACATCTCGGGCACGACCGTGCGGCGCAATCGCGCCCGGGGCTTCCTGCTCCAGACGCGCGGCGTGCTGGTCGAGAATTGCACCTTCGACGCCTGCACGGCCGGCGGCATCATGATCATCTCGGAAGTGGTTCACTTCTTCGAGTCGATCAGCGCCCACGACGTGATCGTCCGCAACTGTCTGTTCAAGAACACCAACTACGCCAACCCGATGGGCGAGGGGGCGGTGATGGTCATCGGTTACCTGGCCGGTTTCAAGTATCCGCCCAAGCCGGGCGTCTTCCGCAACATCGAGATCACCGGCAACACGATCGACGGCACGAACAACGCCGGCATATTCGTCACGGGCGCCGACGAGATCCAGAGCGCCGACAACGTGTTCGCCAACGTCTGCCGCCGCCCAGCCAATCCGGCGGTGCACGCCGCGGCCATCCAGCTCATCAGCACACGCCGGGCGTTCCTCATCGGGAACCGCGCTCCGGCCGATGGCCAGGGCGAGGGATTCAAAACCGCCCTGCAGATCGGCGACGGCAGCGAGCGCGAAACGATCGTCGCGCGCGACAACGTGGGATTTTGAGGAGACAGGAATTCGCGAGCCGGAAATCAAGCGCCCGCGATTTGGATCACGATTTGGATCACGATCACGAGCACGTGAATGCAATGGGTTCGGGATTTTACCGAGCCGGGTCAGAGGGCCGTTGTCGAGGCCAGTTCGATCAATTCAAGCAATTCGCGCCGCGTTTCGAGGCAGCCGGGGTCTGCGCTGTAGAGCGCCGAGACGCGTTCGCGGGCCGTGCGCGGATCGCCCAGGGCCTTGCCGCGGGCGATCAGGCGGCGGCACGCTTCGGGCATCGGGCCCCAGTTGCCGCATTCGACGAACTGGTCGCTCAGGAAGATGAACTTCGGAATGGCCTCGCCGTCATTGGTGAGGAAACGGACGAAGACCTCGCGCGCCGGCCCGCGGGCGATGAAACGGACGCGCAGGTTGGGCGCGGCGTCGGCCAGGCGCTGGAGGACCGGCACGTGGCGGACCACGTCGCCGCACCAGTCCTCGGCGATCGCCAGCACGTGGACCGGCCGCGGCAGCGCCTGGAGGAAGGCCTCGACGTGGGACGGCAATACGAGCGCGCGCCGCGCCTCCTCCATTTTGTCCTGGTGGTCGGGGTTCTCGCCCTGCTTGAGCCAGATTTCGAAATCCACGGCCCCGGCAAACACCGCGGGCCACTCGATGAGGGGCAGGATCGGCGGACGTGGCATGGTCGGCTTTCCTTCTGTCCGAAAAACGTCGATTTAATTTTACCGCAATAAACATAAATGAGATAGGTTCAATACGGATGGAATCCTGACGGCAAAACTCGAAGCCGACCGATAATACGGTTTTCCCGCGCACCTCCGCGCCTTCGGGGTTATTTTACCCGCTGGGTTATTCACCGTGGCGGGCCGAGACGGCGATGGAGTGTGCGGCGGGTGCGGCGGATTTTCTTACGCCAGAAACGACCCTTGCGCAGGCGGTAAACACGGCGTTTGAGAACGCGTCCCCAGCGTAGATACCATGGCTCGGCGGCCAGCCAGGCGCGCTCGTCGGCATCGAGCGATTCGGGCGCGTAAGTAGCTTTGATGCGGGCGTAGGTGACGCGGTCGATGCGGCGGCAGCGGCGGAAAAAAAAACCGGCCAGCGGCCGGCCGGCATCGCTCGTCCAGGCGGTGGCGAAATCGATGAACCAGGCTTCGCCGGACGGGCCCATGAGGATGTTCTTGCGGCGCAGGTCGCCGTGGCCGATCCCGCGGGCGTGCAACTCGTCGAGCAGGCGGCGGGCGTTGGTCCAGAACTCCGGCGGGGGCGGGGGCTCGTGGCGGCGGGGCATCCGCGCCGCGTCGAGGCGTTCCATGATGAAGGCTTCCGGCCCGGCCGTGGCGTAGAGGCGGGGAATGCCGGCCATGCCCTGAAGACGGCGGAGGACGCGCAACTCGCGGCCCGCCACGGCGCGCGACCAGAGGCGGCGCACCAGCCAAGGGCGGGCGGCGAAAGTCTTGAGCAACGCCGGCCGGCCCTTCCACTCCATCGCATACAGATCGGCCTGGGCCACCGAGCGGGCGGAATGAATGCACTCCCGAATCAGGGGCGCGAGCGCGGCGGGCGGGATGTCGGGGATCGAGGGCATGGGGGGATGGGTATATGGCGTGCGAAATGCAAAATCCAAATATTACGTATTCGGAATTTCGCATTCCGCATTTTGCCGTTTATTCTTCCTTCCGCTTCCAGATCGTTCCCTCGGGGTGATCTTCGAGGGTGATGCCCAGTTCGCCGAGGCGGTCGCGGATGCGGTCGGCGATGGCGAACACCTTTTCTTTGCGCGCAAACGCGAGT
>JAMCWS010000274.1:0-2641 GCA_023480605.1 bacterium | reverse complement strand
GCCGTTCGAGTTGAGGCGGGCGCGTCTGGCGGGCCTCGTGGATGAGGCCGACGACGTCGAACAGCACGGCCAGGGCGCGCGGCGTGTTGAAGTCGTCATCCATCGACGCCTCGAAACGCTCGCGCAGGACCTTGACCTCGTGGCTATCCATGGCCGGCTGGGTGTAGTTGTTGAGCTCGAGCAGCTTGGCGCCGGTTTCCAGGCCGTCGTTGATCCGGCGCACGGCGCCGCGGGCCTCCTCGAGCGCCTCGGCCGTCAGATCCATCGGGTGCCGGTAGTGGGCCGCCAGCAGGAAGAAGCGCACCGTGGCCGGGTCATGGCGCTCGAGAATCTGGTCGATCCGGATGAAATTGCCCAGCGACTTGCTCATTTTCTCGTTGTCGATCTTGAGAAAGCCGTTGTGCATCCAGAAGCGGACGAACGGTTTGCCCGTGGCCGCCTCGCTCTGGGCGATCTCGTTTTCGTGGTGGGGGAAGATCAGGTCGGTGGCCCCGGAGTGAATGTCGATCGTCTCGCCCAGGTGTTTGGTGGCCATCACCGAGCACTCGATGTGCCAGCCCGGCCGCCCCGGCCCCCAGGGGCTGTCCCATGAAGGCTCGCCCGGTTTGGCCGCTTTCCAAAGGACGAAATCCGCCGCGTCGCGTTTTTCCTCGCTGACCTCGACGCGCGCCCCTTCGAGCATGTCCTCGACCTTGCGGCCCGAAAGCTTGCCGTATTCCTTGGAGTGGCTGACGCTGAAGTAGACCGAGCCATTGGCGGCGTAGGCGGCGCCCCGATCGAGCAGAACCCCGATGAAGCGGATGATGTCATCGATGTGTTCGGTGGCGCGGGGGTAGACGTTGGCGGGCCGGATCCGGAGTTTGTGCGCGTCTTCGAAATAAGCGGCGATATACTTGTCGATGACGGCCGTCCAGTCGATCCCTTCCTCGCGGGCGCGGTTGATGATCTTGTCGTCGATGTCGGTCAAGTTCTGAACGTAGCGGACGCGGTAGCCGCGGTATTCGAAATAGCGCCGCACCATGTCCATGACGACGAAAACGCGGGCGTTGCCGATGTGGAACCGGTCGTAGACGGTCGGCCCGCAATTGTAGATGGTGACCGTGGGGGGATTGAGCGGCTCGAAGGGTTCTTTTTTGCGCGTCAGCGTGTTGTAGATCTGGATCGCCACAACCGTCTCCTTTCCTGCCTCCCGGGTCCCGTGTCATGAGACAGGACCCTTACCGACAGCATCATAAAGTAACCCGGGACGATATCCAAGGGGCATTTTATCCAGGTCCTGTCGCCGGGCGCGCCGCGTTATCGCGTTCCGTACGCCTCAGCTTCCGGAACGATTCGTGAACGGCCACGCCGGCGAAAATAATCAACAGGCACTCGTAGGGGAAGCGATAACGATGATTATCCAGGTGAAAAACGCGTAGAAAACGGCGGGTTGGATAATGGCCAGCAGCACCGGCGCGACGGGCATCCGCCGCCGCCAACTGACGATCAGGCCGGCCAGGGAGGCGCCGAACAGGAGGGCGTAGCACGCCGAGCGCACGGCGTGGAATCGACCGCGCGCGCCCGGGCCGGTGTATTGCGCGTAGCGCGGCGGAAACGGATTGTAGAAATTGGTCAGCTTGACCAGGTAAAGGCGTGCCGCGCGCCCCGGTTGTTCGCGGACGAACGCCCCGGCTCGACGCATGAACCAGTCGTTCATTGCCATCTCGTTCATCGACGCCAGCCGCTTCAGGTCTTCGGCGCTCAGGGCGCTCATGATCGAGCGGCCGTCGGCCGTGTAGAGCGCTCCGGTGGCCTGCGGATTGTTCCCCTGCCAAAAATTCAATCCCGTCGCGTTTTTGACGAAGATGAAGCGATGGAACACGAGCGCGTTGCGCACGATCCAGGGGCCGACGATTACACCCGCGACCAGCGCGGCCAGGCCCGCCCGCGCCAGCACCGAGTGGAACGCTCCCCCGCGCCACCCGCGCCACAAGGCCCAAGCCGCCAACCCCGGCACGAGGAAGACCAGCGCCGGCTCCTGGAGCAGCCCAAGTCCCCAGAAAACCCCCGCCCAGGTTGCGGCAGCGAGGCGCGATCGCTCGACCGCCGCCACCGTGAAACACAGCGCCGCCGTCATCAGGGCGAACGCCAGCGGAGCGCTCAGGACCAGCTTGCCGGAGTAGACAGCCATCGGATAGACGGCAAGCAGCCAGGCGCCCGTCCAGGCCGGCTCTTCGCCCACGCAGAGCCGCGCCAATCGCCGGAACGGGATGATCGCCAGCGTCAGCGCCGCCGCTTGGAAGAGTTGAAGCCATAAATAGGGCAGGGCGAAACCAAACCGCTGGAAAAGCGCCAGCAGAGCCGGATAAAGGGGCGCCATGAAGGCCGTCGGCGCCTCGGCCACGAACCACGCGCCGCCGGAAAAACCGCGACCGGCGGCCAGGTTCCGGGCGATCGCGCCGTATTCATACGCCGCGGGGTGCTGATAATCGGGAACGAGGAAAATCACCGCCGCCCGCAAAGCCAATGCCGTTAGCAGAAGGGGCAGGTAGCGTTTGGCGGCGGGATCCATTGGTGGGATTACGTGCGCAGCGCGGCGCCATAACGCCGTTCGAGCTGCCTGACGATCTTGTCGACCGTCCCTGAGATTTCCTCCTCGGTG
>JAMCWS010000396.1 GCA_023480605.1 bacterium | reverse complement strand
TTTCCATGGCCACCTCCAATCTGTATAGTATATAATACTATACAATTGGTGGCCAAAAGCGAACATTTTCTTCACAACCCCTATTCATGTCGTGCGCCCTGCCGCGAAATATCAGTAAAAATACCTTGACATTTACTATGACTAGCGGTATTGAGCGCATGTACATACTTTATGTTGTATTGGCGCCCGGCTCTTAAAACTCTTCGCCCGTTGTTCTTGCCCCTGTGGAAAGGAGTAGCGCTGATGCGAATAATAGCAGTTGCCAATCAAAAAGGAGGTTGCGGCAAGACAACAACCGCGGTCAACCTCTCTGCCGCTCTTGCTTCGTTGGGTCATCGCGTCCTACTCATGGATTTGGATGCCCAAGGCCACGCCGGATTCGGTTTAGGGGTGAATCCCGACCAGGTGACCGCGGGTTTGTACGATGTTCTGAGCCCGACAGTATCCCCCTCACGCTCGCTTCTCGAGATTCTGATTCTCGTCGCTCCCAACCTACACTTGGCTCCATCGCAAATCATGCTGGCTGCCTTGGAGCAGGAACTAGCCGGCCGGGAACGGCGCGAATGCCGTTTGGCCGAGGTGCTGGAGCCGGCAGCCGGGCAATTTGATTTCGTGGTTTTCGACTGCGCGCCGGGACTCGGGATACTAACGTTCAACGCATTACGGGCCGCCCAGGAATTGCTGATTCCGGTCGATCCTTCGATCTATTCCCTTCATGGAATCGGCAAATTTATGGAAACCGTGCTGTTAACCGAGCGCAATTTCGATAAACGGTTCAGGCTGCATGTCTTGCCGATCATGTTCGACCAGCGCACACGTCTGGCCCACGAAATCCACGAGGAATTATCGCGTTATTTCGAGGGATTACTACTCAGCACGACGATGCGCCGCAACGTGCGGCTATCCGAGGCGGCGGCAGCCGGCAAATCCATAATCGAGTTTGGCCATGATAGTCACGGATACGAAGATAACCTGCGATTGGCCACGGAACTCGTCGAACGCGGCGCCGGCGACGCGGCGCAACGGCGGCCGGCCTGGCTCGAGAATGCCGACACGCTCCAGGCGCAACTGGCGCGCACGGATCAGGCGCGACCGATCCTGAACGATCAGTGGGTTCCCGCAGCGAAGCATCAGGACAACATACTCGTTTTCTCCAACTTCGGCGCTCGTAAAACTTCCGTTAAGGATCAACCGGCCTCGGAAATGCTCGTTGAACCTCGGCGTCAGGGGGACAAGATCTGTTTCGTCCTGCGCCATCCCGGTTGCGCGCGCGTCCAGATCGCTGGTGATTTTAACGACTGGAAGCCCGAACCTCTGGAAGTGGGAAAAGACGGGATTTGGCGGTCGATGCTCGACCTGACTCCGGGTGCTTATCGTTACAAGTATATCGTCGACGGGGAATGGATAAACGATCCGGATAATCAACAAACCGTACCCAATCCGTATGGAGGATTCGATTCCATTTTGACGGTCACCTGATCGCCGGATGCCGTTGCGAAAGTTGCTCTGATGGAAGAACGCGCGAGACTCAAAAGAGGACTGGCCGATATTTCGCACCTCTTTTTTGTCTCAACCGATGATAACGCACCGCCAACGGCCATTTCCGTCCGGAAGCCTGAGGCCATTGGGAATAGTCCGGCAGCCTTTCCCCCGCTCGACATGACGGGCTTGGTCGGCGTTCCCGAACTCGACCGCCGATTAGATTGGTTGTCCGCCTTCAGTCGGGGATTATTGATGGCCGGCGTAGAGATGACGGTGCTGAAGGATCGGACCACATTCGATCCGACCGTCGAACCGGACACTGAATATGTTCCGCTTCTCGTCGATCATTCACGTCCGCGCATCTTATCGACCGGACCGCCCGACCTATCGCGCCTTTCGATCACCGATTCATCGCTTAAAACGGCATCATCCTCGAATATCCGGGGCAGGTCCAAGCATCCGCTTTTTTATTGGAACGATGAGCCATGGCCGCAAAGCCTGGAACGCGCTTCAAGGTGGTGTAATCGGTTGCTCGTTGTGCTTCCCCCCGAAATATCCGCTTTTATTCGCTTCTACCAGTCCCTGAAAAAAATGGGGGGGCTTCGCGGACAACGCGTCCACTATTATCTCGTCGCCGCGCGAGATGTGCGGGTCGATTCCATGCAGGAAATCGACGAAGCCTGGCAGGCCGTCGCCGGTCGCTTTTTGAACGCCGCCGTCCATTGCCTCGGCCACATCGGCCCGGCCGGCGACCGCGGGGATCAATCGGTATCGACGATCATATACGAACCGCTCTGGGCGGGGTTGCGCCACCTGATCAGAGGCGCCGACACGCCGCTCCCTCCCCCGTGCTCACGCGACGCGCTCCTGGCTTGGGCAATCGATCAGGATCGGTCGAATCGGGTCATGGCGACGACGATTGCCAAACCCGGCCTTTCGATGTCGCCGGATCCGGCTCCCCAAGGAGAAGGGAACAATCCCGTAAAGATGCTCTACCAGGATCGACCTTCGCTTGGTCGGAACCAAATCATGGCTCTGCTGCGCCAGCGATTGGACCGTGTATTGGGGTGTGAGTTAAGAAGCATATCGGAAGAACCAGTCGAGGCGCCTTTTGTTGACTTCCTGGCCCTGGACGACGACGCTACATTGTACGCCGTCCACTGGCTGGAACCTGGAGAATGGCAAACACGATTACACGAATTGATTCTCGCCCACGACCGGATGCGGCGGGATACGGCATACCTCTTGCGCCGTTTCACCATCGATCAAATGCCGCCATCACTCTCACTGGCCTGGATTTTCGTGGGTTTGGCTTTGCCGGAGAATTGGACTGCCGTTTCCACGCTGCTGGCATTTCCGATGGTTTTTCTAAAAGTGCACCTGCTGACCGGTGGCGAGGGCGCCCGGAACATGGTCTATTTTGAATTATTCCGGGCGGATACGTGTAACGAACCTGCCGGAGGAATCCGGTCATACGTCGAACCGGCGCCAGGCGTCAAAGACGAGTCAGGGCGCCTAACCGAAATCCAGGGCCAGTCGACCCAGGCGGATGATTCAGACGCAAACGGCAATCCCGCCGCTCAGTTCGCACCGCCAAACCATCTAACTGATCTGGATGTGAATGAAATGAGTGCGTTTGATCGACTTCATGGCGCCCTGAGAGTCAACCGCCATCCCTTTGCCCCCTGACACGGATTCGAATGTTTACAACCCACCACTGCTTGTCTCGGCAGCACCGACGGTGATTCCAACGCCGAGGTTCAGTCCGTCTTTGTAGATCACGGCGTTATACTGTCTCGGGTGCCCAGGATGGTCTGGGACTATCTGAAGCAAGGGTTTTTGCCAAAAAGGGCGGGTTCGTTTCCTATGCGGAGGAACCCTAATAAAGCGGAAATAGGGTTTCGCAAGTATTGGCGCCACCCAGGCGTTTCGCAAATACTGACACCCGGGCTTTTGCGCTTCGCAATCATCTTGCCGAATGGCGTTTGACGTGCCGCCTCGCCTGACTTTACAGACCCGTGTGCCCGAAGCCGCCTTCCCCGCGCCCGCTCTCAGGCAGCGTCTCGACGGCGACCCATGGCAGACGCTCGACGCGCGCCAGCACGAGTTGGGCGATCCGGTCGCCGCGCCGGATCAAAAAATCGGCGTCGGAGAAATTGAAAAGAATCACCCCCACTTCGCCCCGGTAATCGGCGTCGATCGTGCCCGGCGCATTCAGAATGCCGATGCCGTGCTTGAGCGCCAGACCCGAGCGCGGCCTCACCTGGCCCTCGTATCCCCGCGGGATGGCCACCTTGAGTCCCGTCGGCACCAGCGCCCAGCCGCCGGCCTTGAGCACCTGCCCCTCGCCGGCCGGGACGGCCGCGCGCAGGTCGAGGCCGGCCGAGTCCGCCGTCTGGTATTGGGGCAGTGGCAGGTCGCGGGCCTCGGCCAGTTGCAGGACTTCGACGATCGGCTGGGTTTGATTCACGGTGTCGCCCCCTTGGGAGTCATCATGTATGGAATGGTCGCGCAAATCCGCGCGCCGCGGTGTAAAATAGACCTGTGGCGCCCATCACGATATCAGCCGGGCGGAATTTGCTGAATCAATTTTTTGCGCGAACCCTTTTTATTGCCGGTCGCCTCCGGCTTCTCTATCGTGAGCGTTGCGGGCCTGCCCGGATGCCGCTCCCGGCGGCCCAGGCCCCATCTCCTTCGGAATCGCAGGGACGACGATGGAACGCGACGAACTCACCCCCCTCGAAGCCCACGCCCGCATCGAAGCATTGCGTGAGCGGATCGAGCGCCACAACCGGCTCTATTACCAGGCGGCGCGGCCCGAAATCAGCGACCGCGAATACGACCTTCTGGTCGACGAACTCGCCGCGCTCGAGGAAAAATACCCCGATCTTACCCGCGAAAACTCACCCACGCGCACCATCGCCACCGACCGGACCGAAGGTTTCGCCCCGGTCACGCACCCCGTGCCGATGCTGTCGATCGCCAATACCTATGCCCCTGAGGAAGTGAGGGAATTCGACGCCCGTCTCCACCGCATGCTTGGCCTCGAGGCCGGCCGGCCGCTCGAGTACGTGGTCGAACTCAAGATCGACGGCGTGGCCATCGCCCTCATGTATGAAGACGGCCGTCTGCGTTACGCCGCCACGCGCGGCAACGGCGTCGTCGGCGACGACGTGACGGCCAACGTGCGTACGATCCGCAAGATACCCGCTGCTCTGGCCTCCGCCGCGGCCCCCGCCCCGCCGGGTCGGTTCGAGGCGCGCGGCGAAATATTCTTCCGCCGCCCCGACTTCGAGCGCCTCAACGACGATCGCGCCCGCCAGGGCCTCGAAGTCTTCGCCAACCCGCGCAACGCCGCCGCCGGCACGCTCAAGCTGCTCGATTCGCGCCTGGTCGCGCGCCGGCCGCTCGATGCCGTCCTCTACGCCGTCGGCGCCGCCGACGCGCCCCTCCCTCCGACTCATGCCGAGGTGCTCGATCGCCTCGACGCCCTCGGCCTGCCGACCAATCGCGAACGCCGCATCTGCCGATCGGTGGATGAGGTGCTCGAAGCCGTCGGTCGCTGGGAAACCGGTCGCCGGCGGCTGGACTACGACATCGACGGCCTCGTCGTCAAACTCAACGACATGGCCCTGCGCGACCGTCTGGGGGCGACGGCGAAGAGCCCGCGCTGGGTGATCGCTTACAAATTTTCGGCCGAGCAGGCCCAGACGCGACTCGAAGCGATCGAGATCCAGGTTGGGCGTACCGGCGTGGCGACCCCCGTGGCACATCTCAAACCGGTTCTCGTCGCCGGCTCCACCATCCACCGCGCCACGCTCCACAACGCCGACGAAATCGCACGCAAGGATATCCGCGTCGGCGACACCGTCGTGATTGAAAAGGGCGGCGAAGTCATCCCCAAGGTCGTGCGGGTGGTCGAGTCGTTGCGCTCAGGCCCGGAAAAACTTTACGAGTTTCCGGCCTCGTGCCCGGTTTGCGGGGGCGCGCTCCGCCGCCTCGATGACGAGGCCGCCCATCGCTGCGTCAACGCCTCCTGCCCGGCGCAGATCAAGGGTCGCCTCCTCCACTGGGCCGCCCGCAGCGTGATGGAAATCGACGGCCTGGGCGACAAGCTGGTCGACCAGCTCGTCGACGGCGGTCACGTGCGCGACATCGCCGACCTATACGGACTCGGCGCCGGGCAACTCGCCGGCCTGGAGCGCATGGCCGAAAAATCGGCCGGCAACCTCGTGCGCCAGATCGAGGCGAGCAAGGCGCGTCCGCTCGGGGCGCTGATTCACGGCCTCGGCATCCGTTTTGTCGGCGCCACCGGCGCACGCCTGCTGGCGCGCCATTTCGAGTCGCTCGATGCCCTGGCCGCCGCCCCCGAAGACGAACTGCTCCGCATCGACGGCATCGGCGAAATCGTCGCTCGCAGCATCCGCGAGTTCTTCTCCGAGCCTCGCAACCTGCGCCTGATCGAGCGCCTGCGCGCGGCAGGGGTTA
>JAMCWS010000222.1 GCA_023480605.1 bacterium | reverse complement strand
TCTCGAGGTCGTCCAGCGTCCGGCGCAGCGAAAACAGCGCATCCCGCGATTCCTTCGACTGCAGCGTCGACGACAGCGACGACCAGTTCACGCTCGTTCGCGTTGTTGCGTAGAAGCGGCGCAGCGTGTCGGCGTCGGGGGCCGGCAGGCCGTGGACGATCTTGGCCAGCAAGGCCTGATTGAGACCCAGCAGGCGTTTGAGACGCAGCTCGAAGGCGACTTTCGGATCGAGCTGGAGCCCCTCACGCCCGGCCTGGTCGGCCAGCAGCGCCATGTCGAGATACCAGTGAACGAAGGGCTCGAACTCCTCGGGATCGGGGGGAGCTCCGCCATTATATTGGCTCCAGGCGTAGAGAATTTCCTCGAGGGTCACCGGCTGGTCGCCGATGCGGGCGATGAGGGTGCCGCCCGCGCCGGGCTCCGGAGAGACGGCGATTTTGGCGGTCAGGTCTTTCAAGCGCCGGTCGATGTTCTCCCGCGTCTCGCCGGCCGGCAACAACGCCGAAGCCTGCCGGAGCGCGGCGGCCGCCTGGGCCGGGTTGTCCAGCGATTTCTCGAATAAATCGGCCAGGCGTTGGGCCGCCTGCGCGCGCAACTCGGCGCTGACCTTGGGGTTGTCGAGTACCTGCTGATACTGCTGGGCGGCCGCCGCCGGCTGCGACTGCGAAGCCAGGCGTGCGGCCTCGGCCATCTGCCGGCGGGTTTTGCGCCCCGACAGCACCCCTTCGGGACCGATCGGAATGATCTTCAGAACGCCGAATATGATCACCACCAGCACGGCCAGCATCGTCAGCCCCATCAACAGTCGCGGGCGGCGCCGTTCGGTCGTGGTCATGATGAAGAGGGGTTCGCCGGGTTCTCGTTTCACGGTGTCGATTCCTTCAGGCCCTATGGGATCTCCCTCAGGGAGGGCTCCCGCGCAGGGAACTCACGCCGATCTTAGCGCGTTCGTCCCCGGCTTTGCATGAGATTTCGCGGCCGCGTCCTACCGGTTGAGCCGCCGGGCGCGCCGCTTGAAAAAGGCGACCAGTTCGCTGTCGTAGGGCCGGTCGGTCGAGAGTTCGATCAGGTCGACTTCGTAACGGCGCAACAGGGATTGGCGCTCGCTCCGCCGGCGCTCGGCTTCGAGTTCGTAGCGGCGGCGCAACGCCCGGTCGGCGGTGTCGATGACGACGGCCGCGCCGCTTTCGGCGTCGATCATCTCGATCAGCCCGGCCTCCGGCAGGCGCCGCTCGAAGGGGTCCTCGACGGCGATGGCGATCACGTCGTGGCGCCGCGAGCAGACGGCCAGCGACCGCTCGAATCCGCCCGCGAAAAAATCGGAGATCAAGAAGACGACCGCCCGGTGGTGCAGCACGTGGCGCAGGTGGTCGAGGGCCTGGGCCAGGTCGGTGCCCGTGCCCTCGGGCTCGTAGGCCAGCACGTCGCGCACCAGGCGCAGCACGTGGCGCCGGCCCTTGCGCGGCGGGACGACCATTTCCAGCCGGTCGGTGGCCAGCAGCAGCCCGACGCGGTCGTTGTTGGCGATGGCGGCCAGGGCCAGGACGGCGGTGATCTCGGCCATGAGTTCGCTTTTGAATTCACCGCGGGTGCCGAAGCGGCAGGAACTGGAGAGATCGACAACGAAAAAGACCGTCATCTCGCGCTCCTCGCGATAGCGTTTGACGTGGGGTGCGCCGGCGCGCGCGGTCACGTTCCAGTCGATCGAGCGGATCTCGTCGCCGTGGATATACGGCCGCACCTCCTCGAACTCGATCCCCTGCCCTTTAAAAACGCTGTGATACTCCCCAGCCACTCGCTCGTTGACCAGTCGGTTCGAGACGATCTCGATCCGCCGGACTTTGGATTGGAGAGTAGAAAGGTCAATTTCAGGCATATCAATCATCTCGCAAAGACGTAAAGGCACAAAGAAAAGAAGATTCAACAACGCTAATTCGTCATATGGGTTCGTCGGTCAGACCGTTCACGATTCTCTTGATCCCCTCCTTTATGATCGACTGGCCGAAATTGATTAGTAGCCCAAAGCGCTTGTCCGCGAGTCTCAAATAAGTCAATAATTGCTTTTTGTGGACGTCATTGGTTTGTTCGACGGATTTGAGTTCGACGATCACCTTGCCCTCAACCACCAGGTCGGCGTAAAAACCTTCCGATATTTCGATGCCTTCATAAATAATCGGAATCACTTGTTGGCGTGAAACGGTCAATCCGCGCTACATGAGATCATGCGCCATAACCACCTCATATACCGACTCCAACAGTCCCGGCCCAAGAGTTGTGTGAATTTTAAACGCGGCATCGACTATCTGGCGGGCGACTTCATTTTCGGTCACGCCTGGATCTCCCCTCTAAAAACCAAGTCCTCTATTGACCTTTTTTGCGTCTTTGCGCCTTGGCGAGAGATTACTTTACGGCACTTCAACGTGATCGAACAAGATCTTGATCAGGTCGTCGCTGGTTTTGCCTTCGGCTTCGGCTTCGTAGCTGATGATCAGGCGGTGGCGCAGGACGTCGGGGCCGATCAGCTTGATGTCGTCGGGGATGACGTGACCGCGGCGGTTGAGGAAGGCGTGCGCCCGCGCCGCCCGCGCCAGGTAGATCGTCGCCCGCGGCGAGGCGCCGTATTGCAGGTAGGAGCCGATCGGCACGCCGGCGGCTTCGGGGTCGCGCGTCGCCATCACCAGGCTGACGATATAATTCTTGATCTTGTCGTCCATGTAGATCGTGTCGACCACGCGCCGGGCGCGGGCAATCTGCTCGGGCGCCAGGACGGGCTGCGGGGCGGGCGGCTCGCCGACGGCCATCAAGTCCAGAATCCGCCGCTCTTCGTCGCGCGAGGGGTAGTTGATGAGCACCTTGAGCATGAAGCGGTCGACCTGCGCCTCGGGCAGCGGGTAGGTGCCCTCCTGCTCGATCGGGTTTTCGGTGGCCATGACCATGAAAGGGCTGGGCAGGGGATGGGTGGCCTCGCCGATGGTGACCTGCCGTTCCTGCATCGCCTCGAGCAGGGCCGATTGCACCTTGGCCGGGGCGCGGTTGATCTCGTCGGCGAGGATCAGGTTGGCGAAGATCGGCCCTTTTTTCTGCGTGAAGGCGCCGTCTTTCTGGTTGTAGATCAGCGTGCCGATCAGGTCGGCCGGCAGCAGGTCGGGCGTGAACTGGACGCGCTGGAAACTGAGGCGAATGGCCTCGGCCAGCGTCTTGATGGTCATCGTCTTGGCCAGGCCCGGCACGCCCTCGAGCAGCACGTGACCGCCGGTAACAAGGCCGATGAGCAGCCGCTCGATCATGGCCCCCTGGCCGACGATGCGCTTGCGCAACTCACCCATGAGGGCCGGCAGAAATTCCGTCTCGCGGCGGATGGTCTCCTGCAGGGCGACCAGGTCTTCGCCTGTGGTCGCGGTGTGTGGAAGGTCGGATTCGATGAGCGCCATGCCCAGGCTCCCTTGCGTCGGTTGAATGACCCTCGCGAAGGTCGCGCCCTCCGGGGCGCCCGGGTGCGCGCTCAGGAATGGGATTGCGAGGGTGTTGCCTCCTCAAATTCCCTGACCAGGCGGCGGAGGTCTTTTAGGATGTCGGCGGCGGTGTAATCGAGCTTTTCGCTTTCGTGCAGGGCGCCTTCGCGGCACCGGGCGAAAATCGACGCCAGCGTTCCCGCCTGGTCCTGGGTCAACTGGCCGCTCCGCAGAATCTTTTCGACTTGTTCATCGGTCATGGCGCGGGCGCCGGCGACGCCGATCCGTTCGAGGAACACCCGCCCCAACATGCCGATTTTTTTGTAATATCCCCGGCTTTCGCCGCTCTCCAGCCGCAGGGCCAGACCCTGCATTTCGGCGTTGAGCTGTTCGAACCGGGTGCTTCGGGTCTCTCCTTCGGAACTGGTGACGCGGGGGAAATCCGACCGCTGATAAATGATCCACGCGGCGGCGACCAGCGCCACGACCAGCACGGCGCCGAAAAGCATAAGCCAATTCGGCCCGATCGGGATGCCGAACCATCGGGAACCGACTTCGCCGGCCGCCGTCACGGCCTGCGCCGCGGCCCGCCCCGCCGCTCCGAGGGTGGCCGTCAGGGCCAGGATCGAGGCGCCCGTCCGCAACCGGATCGCCGCCGCCTCACGCCCGCCTCGCGCATCGCGCCGCTCGTTCATCGCTGCTCATCCTCGCCGCTCCCATGCTGGCGGCCGGCGGACAAGCCGGCCATCTGGCAACTTAGCCAGATGGCGGGCGAAAGACAAGAAAATCCGCGCCGCCTCGGTGCGCGGCGCGTTGTCCGTCCTGACCGAAGCCGCCGGGATCGATTCCCGGCGGCTCCGGCGTCGGACCATTTTATTGCGGGATGGTCGTCAGGTTGCGCTGTCCCTGGCGGACGAACTCAACCCAGTGCGGCCGGCCCTTGGGCTGGTTGGCGATCGCCGACTTGAGTTGGTCGACCGAACTGACCGGTTCTCCGTCGAACTTGGTGATGATGTCGCCCGCGCGCAGGCCGGCGCTGGCCGCCGGCGAGCGGCGCTCGACGCCCGTCACCTTGAGCACGTCGATGCCGTTATACTGGGTCGGCTCGACGCTCATGCCGAGCATCTTTTCGCCCGCGGGCGCCGGCGTTCCCGGGCCCATGCCCTCGCCCCCGCGCATCTGCTCGCTAAGGATCTTCTCCGAGGGACGCTCGGCTACCTTGATTGTGACCTTCATCTCCTTGGGACTCTTGAACTTGACCGGCCGCAGGATGGTCAGGTCGATCTTCGTGCCCACCGGGGTGCGCGCCACGAAGCCCAGCAGGTCGCTGCTGGAGGTGATATTCGTCGAGTCGGCCTTGATGATGTAGTCAAGGGCCTGCAAACCGGCCTCGGCCGCCGGCGTGTGCGTCCGCACGTCCTTGATCAGCACGCCCTTCTGGGTCCTGGGGATTCCCAGCGCCTCGCATCATTGGCCGGTGTTTTCGTCGGGGGCCATCTCGATGCCGATGTAGCCGGCCGTGAAGTGACCGGTGCGGATCACCTGGTCGGTGAAGTACCGCACGTCGTTGGCCGGAATGGCGAATCCGTAGCCCTGCCACCAGCCCGTGCGCGACGTGATCAGCCGGTTGATGCCGACCAACTGGCCTTCAAGGTTTACCATGGCGCCGCCGCTGGAGCCGGGGTTGATCACGGCGTCGGTCTGGATCATGTCGCCGATGCCGATGTCGACGTTGCGGTGCATGGCGCAGACGATCCCTTGCGTGACGGTCTCGCGCAGGTCCAGCGGGCTGCCGACGCAGGCCACCCGCTCGCCGATGCGCAGTTTGTCGGAATCACCCCACTGGATGGGCTTGAGTCCCTTGCGATCGACCTTGAGCAACGCTAGGTCCAACAGGCGGTTGCTCTCGACCAACTTGACGTGATTATTGTCCAGTTCGCTGTTGTCGGAGAAGACCACCGTGATCGACGTTCCCTGGTCCTTATCGCCCACCACGTGCCAATTTGTGATGATATAGCCGTCGGCCGAGATGATTACGCCCGAGCCGGAGGCCTGCTGCAGGAAAGGATTGTTCTCGCCGTCGGGCGCATGGGGATTTTCGTTGCCCGGGTCCTGCTGATCGGGCTCCTGGCCCTGGTCGGGGCCGAAGAAGAATTCGAACGGAGAGCCTTGGAACGGGTTGTCGGGCCCCTGGAAGAACCGCCGGAACTGTTCGAATTGGCGCAACTCTTCGGGGGTCATATTCCGTTTGAGATCGCGCTTGACGTAAACCGTGACCACCGAGGGGATGACCTGATCGGCCAGGTTGGCGAAAAGAAACCGGTCATCGTTGAGCGCGCTTGGGCCGCTCCCCTGGTTTTCGCTCACCGCCAGGGCGCGTTGCTCGCTCCGGGGGGCGAAGACAAAGATTGCGGCGACAACGAGCAAAGCCACAAGTCCTCCAATTCCAATGCGTCTGATTTTTTGCCTCTCACTCATCGTTAACCTCCGCGTAAAATAATCATTGGCCGGCGTTATAATCGGGATGCCAACTCCTGAACGCGCTCAGATTCCAATTTTATCGGGATTCTCTCATT
>JAMCWS010000261.1 GCA_023480605.1 bacterium | reverse complement strand
AATACATCCCGAGGAACTCGCCCCCCTCGGCCAGGATCGGCAGAATCGAGATCTTGTTGCGCCGCATCAAGTCGTAGGCCTGCTGGATGGTCGTCCCCTGGGGGGCCGTCACCGGATTGCGGATCATGATCTCGCCCAACCGCCGGTCGGGCGAATCGCAATACTTAAGCTCGCGGCTGGTGATGATGCCCTCCAAGCGTCGTTGTCCGTCGAGGATGGGGAAGGAACTGAACGACCAGTTCCGTTCGGCCTTGATCCGCTGCACTTCGCCGACGGTGTGGTCGGCCGTCATCGTCCGGGCCTTGTCGAGGAATCCGTTGAGGTAGAACTTGACCCGTTTGACGTGCGTCCGCTGGACGGCCGGCTCCAGGTTCTTGTGGATGATGCCGATCCCGCCCTGAAGGGCCATGGCGATCGCCATTTCGGCCTCGGTCACCGTGTCCATGGCCGCGCTGCAGAAGGGCACGCTCAATTCGATGTTGCGGGTCAGGCGCGTGTGGAGGCTTGTGTCGGCCGGCAGAAAGTCGGCGTATTGGGTCACGAGCGTCACGTCGTCATAGGTCAGGGCCGTGTGGGCGAAATGATTCATGAATTCGTCGAGGTGGGCATTCGCCATCGGTCGAACTCCTTCGGATGGCTGTAAGGTGGGAACCGCCCCGGCCCCGGCGTCGGGCGATCGCCGGGCGCCTCGGGCGCGATCAATAGTATACTCAATCAGCTTTCTCCACCAAAGTCAATCGTGTGCCGGACAAGGGATGGCCCCGGGGTCGGAGGCTAAACGCCCTTGAAGACCGCCGACGAGGGGTTTAGAATCACGCTAACGAGTTGGGACTCCACCAGTTATCGGCGCTTGCGCGATTGGACGAGACGATCAGATCAAAACCGGGTTATCATCAATAATCCGATGCGCATCCGGCGCGGCAAGGCGGCGATCCGCACCAACCCGATGGGCGTCATCTGAGAAAGGGGATGGGAGGGATGAAGCAAGACACGGAGATGCAGAAACTCATGGGCATCATGCGCGGCTTCTGGCATTCGCGCATCCTGTTCGCCGGCGCCGAAATCGGACTTTTCGACGCGCTGGCCAAACGCCCCCAATCCGTCCGGGAGGTGACGGCGCGCCTGGAGACCGACCCGCGCGGCACGGAAATTCTGCTCAATGCGCTGACGGCTCTGGGCGTCCTGTGCAAAACGGGGACGCGCTATTCGCTCAATCCGGGGATGGCCGACGCGCTGGTCAGCGACAGGCCGGCCGCGATAACGAGCATGATGACCCATCTGCGCCACATGTGGGATAGCTGGGGCCACCTCGACGAGGTATTGCGCACCGGCCGCCCCTGGCGCGGTCCCGAAGATGGGATGAAACTGGCCGAGGAAGAGCGCCGCACCCGGGCTTTCATCGAAGCCATGCATCAGGCCGGCCAGCCTTCGGCCCGCGAACTGGCCCGCCGGCTCGACCTATCGCGCGTCGAACGGATCCTCGACATCGGCGGCGGACCGGGCACCTACTGCATCGAATTGGTCCGCCGCAAGCCGGACATCCAGGCGACCATACTGGATCGCCAGTTGCCGCTCGAAGTGGCGCGGCGCTTCATCGCCGAGGCCGGCCTGGAGGGGTCGGTTCACACCCGCGTGGGCGACGCACTGCGGGTCGAACTGGAACCCGAATTCGACCTGGTTATCCTGTCGCAACTGGTCCACGCGTTCGGACCCGAGCAAAATCAATATATCGTGAACAAAGCCACCGGCGGACTTCGACCGGGCGGACTCATGGTCGTCAACGAATTCGCCTTGAACGAAGACAAGACCAGCCCGGTGGATTCTGCCCTGTTCGCCGTCAACATGCTGGCCAACACCGAGGACGGCCGCACCTACACGCACAAAGAGATCAGCGGCTGGATGAAAAAGGCCGGCCTGCGCAACATCCGGAGCGAGGACCTGTTGGGCCGCTCGACGCTCTTCATCGGCGCCAAACAGAGTTCGGGAGCACGCAGGAGGGCCGCTCCGCCGCGCTGACGCCCCCCCCGAAAAACAATGTCCCTTCACCATGAAGAGCCGGCCGCTTTGCCGGCTTCGATTGTGCCGCCCGTGGCCGGTCACCATTGTTTCATCACCCGAAAAGCCGGCACGGAGGCCGGTTTTTTTGGTAACGTCGTAGTCCTTTGCCTGCAAATCCGAGACGCATCACCCAGCGCGCCGCGGAACGGAATTCTCTTTATCTTTGAATCAAAAAATGATTGTTATATCGGATTCGTTCTTTGAGCCGACATCTTGCAAAGGATTTCATCGA
The DNA here is from genome assembly GCA_023480605.1 of bacterium. GTDB lineage: Bacteria > Sumerlaeota > Sumerlaeia > MVZB01 > MVZB01 > JAMCWS01. The sequence goes on along the minus strand of JAMCWS010000261.1, from coordinate 3,763 downwards.
TGACCCACCGGCCCAACATTCTTTGGATACAAACCGACGAACAACGACCCGATTCGCTTTCATGTTATGGCTCGGCGTGGGCGAAAACGCCGGCACTGGCCCGCCTGGCCGCGCGGGGAACCGTCTTGCAGAACGCCGTCTGCCCGTCGCCGGTCTGCATGCCCAGCCGCGGCGCGCAGATGGCCTGTCGTTATCCGCAGGAAATCGCCTGCCTGTTAAACGTCCCGCCCAGCACGCCTTACCCGCCGGGGACGGTGACTTTCCCCGAAGTTTTCCGCGCGGCCGGTTATCAGACGACCAGCTTCGGCAAGCGACACACCCCGCGCCACGAGATCTGGGAGGACGGCGCGACCGACCATATCCTCTACACCCAATACACCGGCTACTTCGGCCTCAACGAGAAATACCGTCACGAAGATTACCACGTCATCCTGCGGCTGGATCATTATCATCATATCCTCGCCGGCACCTACCCCGGCGGCGACGACAACGCCAGCCGGGGACTGACGGACCAGGCGATCGAGTATCTGCGGGCGCGCCGGCCGGTGGACCGCCCCTTCTTCCTGCGCGTCAGCCACCTCTGGCCGCACACGCCCGTGCTGGCGCCGCCCCCGTACGACCGTCTTTACTCACCCGACGAATTGCCGGTGCGTTACTTCGACCCGGAGGTGCTGCGCCAGCGCTCGGGCTTCGACAAGGCCCTGGCCGCGCGCGACCGGCTGGGAGATCTTTCACGCGAACAGATCGGCCAGATCTGGAAAGATTACATGGGTTTGTGCGCTTACATCGACCGCGAGGTCGGGCGCCTGCTCGACGTCTTGAATGAAACCGGACTGGAAGAGAACACGATCGTCGTCTATTCGTCGGACCACGGCAAGATGCTGGGCGAGTGGGGGGCGGGCGAAAAAGACATCTTCGACTCCGAAGTCTGGCGCGTGCCGTTCGTCTGGTCGTGGCCCGGCCACATCCCCGAAGGCGCGGTGCGCGCGGAACCGACCGAACTGCTCGACATGGGGCCGACGCTGCTCGGTCTGGCCGGGCTGACGGATCGCCGGCCGGCCAACTGGCATGGCCGCGATTTGTTTCGCGATCCCGCGCCCGACGCTGTTTTCGGCGTCATTCGGCCCGAGTGGTATTACCGGGACGATCCGCTGGGCATGCGCGTGGCCGTCCGCACCGCGCGTTGGCGGATGGATATCAACTGGCCGATGGGCCGGGGGCGGCCGACGCACCAATACATGGATGGGAACCTGTTCGACCTGGAAGCCGACCCCCAGGAGACGCGGAACTTGTGGAACGAACCCGCCCACGCCGCGGTCGCCGAGGAACTGGTCGGCAAGATCGAAGCCTGGTTAGAGCGGACCGATCTGGACCCGCGCCTGCTTGAAGTCGTCGCGGCGCAATAACATCAATTCCTCCGGGAGGTGGGCCATGGAATTTAAAACCAACTACCGCCAGAACGTGCGTTACGAGCTGATGCTGGGCCGGGAGGCCACCGAGGCGCTTGCCCATTATCCGGTGGCCTACCTGCCCATCGGCTGCCTCGAGCGGCACGGCGATCACCTGCCGATGGGCCTGGACGTCATCAAGGCGCACAAGATCTGCTGCATCGCCGCGCAGACCTTGGGCGGGATCGTCTACCCGCCCCACTTCTACTCCGGCATCCACGAGATGACCCCGGAGCAAATGAAGCGCAACACAGCCGAATGGGGCAACCTCTACACCAACGCCACGGCCAAGGCGACCTTGATGGACCTGATCAGTCAGATGGAAATCGGCGGCGTGAAAGTGCTCGTTCTTTACTCGGGCCACTACGCCCGTGCGCAGGTCGACATGATCAAGGTGATCGCCGACGAGGTCAACGCCCGCGGCGGCATCGTCGTGCTCCCTTTAACCGAGCCCTACATTCTCAAGGGTGATCATGCCGGTTTCAGCGAGACGTCGCTCATGCTCTACCTCGACAAATCGCTGGTCGACATGACGCGCATCTCGACGGTGAACTACCGCGACCACGGCTGGACGGAAGCCAACACCCCGGAGAAGGCTTCGCACGCCGAAGGCGAAGCCGAGATCGAAAAAATCCTCGCCCACCTGCAAAAAGAAGCGGAGCGCTGCCTGAAGGAAGCACGGGAACGCGGCCGTGGCTGACCGGCCGAGGCGCCTCAGATCGCGGCCACGGGCGTGGCGGTGGAGGTCGTTTCACGGGTGATCCGGGCGCCGATGGCGGCCAGTTTGCGGTCGATCTGTTCGTAACCGCGATCGATGTGATAGACGCGCAGGATTTCGGTCGTGCCGCGGGCGGCCAGGCCGGCGAGTATGAGCGCCGCCGAGGCGCGCAGGTCCGAGGCCATGACGGGCGCGCCGGTGAGCTTTTCGACGCCCTTGACGATCGCCTCGCCGCGCCCCATGCGGATGCTGGCGCCCATGCGCATCAGTTCGGCGACGTGGATGAAACGCTCGGGATAAATGCCCTCGGTGACGACCGATTCGCCCTCGGCCAGGCAGAGGAGCGACATGAACTGGGCCTGCATGTCGGTCGGAAAGCCGGGGTAAGGCAGCGTGTGGATCGACGTGGGCAGGATCTTGCCGGCGCGGCGTACGCGAATGCCGTCGGGGTGAATTTCCAGGTCGCAGCCGGCCTGGATCATCTTTTCCAGGAGCGCGTTGAGGTGGTCGGGTCGGGCGCCGCGCACCATGACGTCGCCGCCGGTGATGGCCGCGGCCAGCAAGAAGGTGCCGGCCTCGATCCGGTCGGGGATGGTCGAATAGGCGACGGGCTTGAGCGCCTCGACGCCGTCGATTTCGAGCGTCGAGCTGTCGGCGCCGGCCACGCGGGCGCCCATCAGGTTGAGCATGCGGACGACCTCGCCGACTTCGGGCTCGCGCGCCGCGCCGCGGATGACCGTGCGCCCCGACGTGAGGACCGCGGCCATCAGCACGTTGCAGGTCGCGCCGACCGACGACCCTTGCGGCCCTTCGAGCGTCATTTCGCTTCCCTTCATGGCTCGCCCGTCGGCGACGACGTAGCCTTCCTCGATGGTGATTTTGGCCCCCAGCGCCTCGAAGCCGCGCAGGTGCAGGTCGATCGGGCGCGGCCCGATGTCGCAACCGCCCGGGTAGGCCACCGTGGCCCGGCCCAGTCGGCCGAGCATCGGTCCCATGACGAAGATGGACGAGCGCATCTGGCCCATCAGGTCGCCCGGGCCACGCAGTTTCAAGTCCACCTCTGCAATCTCAAAACCATTGTTGGTACGCACCATTGTTTCAATACGGGTCTTCGACTCTGCACTTAATTTGTGGTCAGTCATTAAAATACAATACGACTGCTCTGCACCCCGCCCTACACGCCCGCGCAGCTGGTGTAACTGCGACAAGCCAAAACGTTGCGCACTCTCAATGATCATTACCGATGCATTGGGTACATCCACGCCCACCTCTATCACCGTGGTAGCCACCATAATCTTGGTTTCACCCTTTTTGAATCTTGCCATTTCAAAATCCTTTGCCTCGGCAGGCATCTGCCCGTGCAACACACTGATGGGGATATCCGGAAAAGTTCGTGTGATGCTGTCATAACCGTCCATCAAATGCTTCAGGTCGAGTTTCTCGGATTCGTCAATGAGCGGATACACAACATACACTTGCCTTCCTTGGTCAATCTGCGTTTTAATAAATCCGTTGACTTGCAACCGATGTGTGTCGTAACGGTGTGTAGTCTTGATGGGCTTGCGGCCTTTAGGCAGCTCGTCTATCACTGAGATTT
>JAMCWS010000440.1 GCA_023480605.1 bacterium | reverse complement strand
ACCCAAGACGATGCCGGGCGAAGCCGCCTCCACGCCGGCCGCCGTGCCGGGCGCCAGGGAACTGCCGCCGGCGGCCGTCCCCAACGAGGAGGCCCCGGCAATTCCATCCGTCCCGGCGCCGCCGGTTGCTCCGGCGCCGCCGGCGGGCGCCGCCGCCCCCGCGGGTGAACAATCCAAGGCGGGTGCCGACCGCCAAGCCGAACTGGCCGGCCAGGCCCTGTTGACCAATAAGCCTTACGCGGAACCCAAACCGGCCAACGCGGTCGTTGTCGGCGGAGCGGTGGAGCAGGCCGCGCCGTCGCTGGCGGGTCCGTCGGGCACCTTCGGCGCGGAGTCGCGGCCGGTGGTCGCGCCCAAACACGAGGCGCGGCCATCGACCGGCACGGCCACCCGCGCGCGGCGCACCCCCACGCCGACCCCGACGCCGGCCGGGCCGTTCCCCGGCATGCGCCGGCTGATGCCCACGCCAACGCCCACGCCGAGCCCGAGCCCGAGCCCGACCCCGTCGCCCACGCCGGCGCCCGCCCGGACCCCGGCTCCCACGCCCACGCCGCGGTAAGAGGGCCGCACGGGAGGCTGGAGCGCAAATGGAAAAACATGGAACCTATGAGACCTATGAGACGTATAGTATACATGAGTCGCTTGGATCCCATATGTTTTAAGGGGCGTGTTGCCGGTCTCCGCTTGGCAGTTGAATAACCACGATTTTTCGGATAATGTTAATGGGTCCGAAGTACGCATCGCTGCGTGCGCTGGGGCCGTCAATTCATCGCGGAAAGGCATCCACCCCCATGTCAGGGCACTCGAAATGGCATTCGATAAAACACAAAAAGGCCGCGGTCGACGCCAAGCGCGGAGCCATGTTTACCAAGATCATCAAGGAGATCGTCGTGGCCGCCCGCATGGGCGGGGGCGATCCGAACGGCAATCCCCGCCTGCGATCGGCCATTCAGGCCGCGCGCGACGTGAGCATGCCCAAGGACAACATCGAGCGCGCCATCAAGAAAGGCTCGGGCGAACTTCAAGGGGTTTCCTACGAGGACTTCTGTTTCGAAGGCTACGGCCAGGGGGGCGTCGCCATCCTGGTGGAAGGAACGACCGACAACAAACACCGCACCACCCCCGAGATCCGCCACATCTTCCAGAAATACGGCGGCAACATGGGTGAAATCGGCTGTGTCGGCTGGATGTTCAAAAAGAAGGGCATCATCCGCATCCCGACGGCCGGGCTGAATGAAGACCAGGTGATGGAGGCGGCGATCGAGGCCGGCGCCGACGATTTTGAAAACCAGGGCGAATTCTACCAGGTCGTCACCGGCCACGAAAACGTTCAGGAAGTGCGCGAAGCCCTCGAAGCCAAGAAGATTCCGATCGAATCCTCCGCGGTGGAGAACATCCCCGAAAACACGATCAAGGTCGAAGGCGAGGAGGCGCGCAAACTGCTCAAGTTGATCGAAATGCTGGAAGAAAACGACGATGTCAGTTCGGTTTCGGCCAATTACGAAATTGACGACGCCCTGATCGAACAAATGAGCGAGTGACCGGCCGCCGCCGTCCGTAAACATGCCACGACCGGACAATTCGGCATATGCCCCAATTTCAAGGTGACGGCAAACGCCACGATTCCCATGACATGGGATTGATGGCCCCCCCGGCGGACTCGAACCGTCCGGGGGGCGTTTTACGCGTGCTGGGGATCGACCCGGGCCTGGCCGACGTTGGCTGGGGCCTGATCGACTGGCGCGAACGCGACCGGCGCGCCAGCTTGGTCGATTATGGCGTCATCCGCACGCCGGCCGGCGCTCCCCTCCCCCGGCGTCTCGATCTTATTTACACCGGGCTCACCCAACTGATCGAGCGGACGCGGCCGGCCGTGGCGGCCGTCGAGGAACTTTTCTTCGCCAAGAACGTCAAGACGGCGATGGTCGTCGCCCACGGCCGCGCCGCCTGCCTGCTGGCCACCGCCCGCGAGGGGTTGGAACTGGCGGAATACACGCCGCTGCAGATCAAACAGGCCCTCACCGGCCACGGTCGGGCCGCCAAGCTCCAGGTGCAATTGATGGTGCGGGCCGTACTCGGCCTCGCCGAAGTGCCCCGGCCCGACCACGCCGCCGACGCGTTGGCCGCCGCGCTCTGCCACGCCCACTCGCTCGGGATGAACGAGAAGGTCGCCCGGGCCCGCGCCGCGACCGGGGCGGACGGCAATCCGCTCGAAGACCCGCGCAAGCTGCTCCTGGCCTCCATGCGGCACTCGCGGGGGCGCCGCCGGTAAACTGACGGAAAGCCCTGGAAATCAACTCCGAAACGCTCAACATTCATCTCACCGCTCCGGAAAGCCGACACATGGAACCACTCAAAATCGCCGTTCTGGCCTCGCACGGGGGTTCGAACATGCAGGCCATCATCGACCGGATCGCATCTGGAAGCCTGGCCGCCCGGATCGTACTCGTCATCAGCAACAACTCCGACTCGGGGGCGCTCGAACGGGCACGGCGAGCCGGCCTGCCGTGGCTTCACCTGAGCAACACCCAGCATCCTAATCCCGGTGAACTCGACCGGGCGATCACGCGGGCGCTGGTAGATTCGGGGGCGGATCTCGTCGTGTTGGCGGGATATATGAAAAAGCTGGGGCCGGCGACGCTGGCGGCCTTCCGGGGCCGGATCCTCAACATCGCCACCGCGCTGCTGCCACGCCACGGCGGCTCCGGCATGTTCGGCATCCATCCCCACGAAGCGGTGCTGGCGGCGGGCGACGCCGAAAGCGGGGCAACGGTCCACCTGGTGACGGCCGACTACGACCGCGGGCCGATCCTGCGCCAGGAACGCGTGCCCGTGCTGCCCGGCGACACCCCCGAAACGCTCCAACAGCGGGTGCTCGCCGTCGAACACACAATTTACGCCGAAGTCATCGCGGAGATCGCCGCGGGCAGGATCCCTTTGCCGATCGCCGAAGCCGCCAAGCGCGCCGACGCCCCGTAAAGCCAAGGTTTTGCCGGCATTATGCGGCCCAACCCAATAAGAACACCGGATTCACCGCCCGTCGCGGCATATACCGGGGCATTGTTTGGTGGGCATGAGGCAATAGAGCGGCCGCGTCATGGCCCAAGCCGGATTATGTCGCCGCTGGAGGTGGTGCCGTTCGTCGGGTCGTAGGGGTGATAATTGCTGCCAAGTTCGTTTTTCCATTCCTGATCGAGGTCGCCATCGGGACCGGCGGCGCTCAGATACCACTTGTGCGCATTCTCGGGATCCCAGATCGACCAGGGGAGGCCGCCCTCCACATAAAAACTTTTCGCATCGTTGTAATAATAGGAATCGATCGAAACCGGCCCTTTGCCCCAATCGATGGTGTAGGGGGCCCAGGCATAACGGGGCAGCGTGGTGGCGAAAGGGATGGGCGTCGTCAGCGGCACGAGCCAGGCGACGGGATCATCCCAGCCGCGATTGGGAAAAGCGGGGATCCGTGGATACGTGTTATGCTCGAACTGATACGACTCTAGCGCGTTGGCCAGGCTGCGCATGTCGTTCATGCTACGCGAGACTTTAGAGCGGGTCTGGGCTTCAAGGAAGTTGGGCAGCGCGATGGCCGCCAAAATGGAAATGATGGCCACCACGATGAGCAATTCGATCAGGGTAAACGCCGACGGTCGGATTGGGGAGCGCATGTGTTAATGTCTCCATCAGGACGTTCATGCACGGGAGAGAGGATAAACTCCCGCGCTCGCCCAAGCTTCTTCCAAGAACGGAAAGGCAAATGCGCCGTGTTCTCTTAATCGACGCCGGGCGGGCGCGTCGCTCCGGAAACTCACGAGTCCGGCGCGCCTCACCAGGAGCCGCGCGCCATCGCTGCCGCAACAACCGCTAAATCATCAAGTTCCCTGCACGAAGAAGCCTGGCCGGTTCGCCTTTGAGGGCGGTTCGGCCGGTTGCCGAATCGGCCGATCGGCCCCGCCTTGACGACCCGCGAGGACCGGCGCCTCCGCGCGGCCCAGGTTTCAATCGGGAGCAATCATATCACGATGGAATCGCGCCGCCAGGCGGTTCCTCTGCGGCGGCCGCCGCAGAGGGATTCATCACGCCCCGAAGGCACAAAACCGCGCGAGTAAATCATCGCCCGGTGCGGCAAACGGGTCAAGGCGTTTTTTCGATTCTTTTCCTTTGCGTTTCGGCCGCGAATATGGCCTATAATGATATCTCTGCGGCTCACTTGGGTGAGAGACGATGCCCGAGTCGCGAAACGGTCAGGTCGGGGCGTAGCGCAGTTGGTAGCGTGCGCGGTTCGGGACCGCGAGGTCGCTGGTTCAAGTCCAGTCGCCCCGACCAGCCAAACCCTTCAAAACATTCAACTTACATCACATTTTCAGAAGCTGTACCCGCACTGTACCCGTTTAAATAGGACGATGGAGGCTCTTTCGCCATCCAGTGGCCGTAGATCTTGAACGTCGTGTTAATATCGCGATGTCCAAGCCACTTGGCCAAATAGATCGGGTTCCATGGGGGGCGGAAGTGCATTAAGGCCATCGCTGCGTATTCCGCCTTTGGGCTTTTCTTACCAAGCGGCAGCGTGAGCTGCCGGATGTTTAGATTCGCCTCGCGTCGGGCATGGCGCGCCGCCGCCAGTTTAACCCGTCGCGCTTCGTGGAGCCTGGCCGGGTCGCCGCGGTAGTAGTCCACCGGCCGCAGGTATCCCAGCGCGCTGTGCAACCGCTCTTCATTGTCCTGCCGCACGATGCGCGCCAGCACCTCGCGCGCCTGGAGCAGGTCGGTCAGCTCCTCGCCCTCCAGCGCCTCGCGCAGCGTGCGATTGGCCCGCTCCATCAGGCCGTTCTCCTCCGGGCAGTGCGGCCGGACGCGATGATGCGTCAGGCCCCAGGCGCCCGGCACGACGTGAAACTCGTGCGACACGTAACCGCCGCCGTTGTCCGAGCGGATCGCCGGCGTCGCCAGCGGCCCTTCGTCCGCCCCGCGCGCCAGCGTCTCCAACGCCGCCTGCGCCTCCAGACTCACCGTCGCCCCGTCCATGCTCCACAGCAGTTCGTGGTGCACGATGTAGCGTGAGTATTCGTCCATGAACGCCACCAGGTAGAACGTCCGTCGCCCCACCCGCACGTGCATCGGGTCGCTGGCCCAACGCGCGTCGGGCCGCTGGGCCTGCTCGTGCTCCTCGCGCGAGCGTTTCCCGTCCCGCCGCCATCCGCAAATCAGGTGCTTCTCCTTCAGCACCCGATACGCCGTCGAGGGGCTCAGGTAAACCACGTTCTCGTCCACCATCCGCCACGCCAACGCGCGATGGCGAATCCCGGGATGATCCCGCGCATACCGGACCAACTCGGCCTTCTCCCGGGCCAGCGCCTCGTGGATCGACACCGGCCGCGCCGGCGCGTCACCCGCACCTCTTCGTGGACCTTGGCCTGTAGTTCCGCCGGCATCTGCGCCTGGTCCTCTAATCCATAAGCGTTTTTTTTTAACTCCAGATTCTCCGCCGTGATCTCCGCGACGACCGACTTCATCCGCAACAGCTCCGCCTCGCGCCGCGCCTCGCGCGCGCTGGGCTTGTCCGCCTTATCATTGAAGACCCGGCCCGCCGACCCCAAAAGCCGCTTGCGCCACACGTAATACATCGTCGGATTGATCCCCTCGCGCCGGCACAGGTCCGAGATCTCCACCCCGGCGGCCAGACCCGCCAGCACGATCCGCAGCTTCTCCTCCGCACGCCACTTCCTGCGCTTCCCGTTCCCTTCCATTGTAATTTCCTCCTTTTGGCCTATCCTACAGCCGTGGGAGGAAACCGTCACTTTTACTGACACCTTTTCCGGAGCATTCGTTCAAGGGATGAAACTGTTCAAAAAAATGTTTGACGAACATTTGGCCATTTGGCTATATTACCAACAATTCGCTTAATCGAGGATCGCCTATCATGGACTTGAAAACCAGATCTCAATGCGAAGCCCGGGCCAGGATCATCAAGGCAATGGGGCATCCCACGCGGGTTTTCATGGTTGAGGAGCTTTCCAAGGGCGAACGCTGCGTCTGCGAGCTGACCGAGATGGTCGGGGCGGATGTTTCGACGGTCTCCAAACACCTTTCCGTGCTCAAGAACGCCGGG
>JAMCWS010000338.1:4979-6122 GCA_023480605.1 bacterium | reverse complement strand
GCCGGTGCCCTCGTTGCGGACGGTCACCACGACCTCGTAGCGCGCGCGGGTTTCCTCCTCGTTGCCGGTCGAGGCGCCGGTCGTACCGGCGGCGCCGGCGGCACCCTCGGCCTCGTCGGGCAGCAGGCGTGCGGCGGCCGCGTCGATCCGGTAGCAGGGCAGGTCTTTGCCCGAGCCGAGCCAGTAATCGAGCAGGGGATCGAGCGCGGCGATTGTCGGGAAGTCCTTGGCGGGCTTGGCGGCGAGCGCGTCGGCGAGGGCGGCGCGCAGGGTCGCGGTGGTGAGGGCATCCTCGCGCAGGCGCGGCTTGAGGGCGTCCTCCATCGCCTGCCACGTCTCGTGGCCGAGGGTCCAGTAGAGCATCTGGAAGATCGGGATGCGGCTCTGGTCGAGAAGTTCGGCGCGCGACATGGCGCCGGTGTATTGAAAAATGCTTCGTGAGTCGAGTGCTCCGGCGGCGGCCTTGAACGCCAGCGGCTGGAACTCGCGCATCATCGACAGGCGATGGTTGAGGCCGCAGGTCAGGTTCCTGGACAGGAAGGCATTCAAGTCCCACGTGTGGCCCTGCGGGTTCGCCGACCCATAAAGACCGGTCCAGTAAACACTGGTGAGCAGGTTGCTTTCGAGGCTGTTGAGCTGATTCGTGAGAGGATCGCGCTGCCGGTTTTCGAGCCGGCCGCGATAACGATAGATATTGCGAAATTTGCGGATTTCCTTGAACCCGGGAAGGTAATTATCGCCGATCGCAATTGGAACCACCGGCGAGTCGAGCCTTACATGGCGGGCGGCGACGAAATCCTTGACCACCGGTTCGGCCAGTTCGAGCACGTCGGCGGCGACGTCGCAGTAATCTCGCGGCACGACCAGCGCCACATTGAGTCCCGGCCGGGTGACTTTCACGAAAAGGGCCTCGTCGGCAAACAGCCAACTATTGGTTCGCGTGTTTCGCGCCGCCGGCAGGTCATAAACGTAAGTGATGGTCTCTTTGTGCGCTTTGATACCGACCGGATCGACGGGGCCTTTCATTGGTTTCAGATGCCGGTCGACCGTCACGGTCAGGCGCGTCGGCCACCGATTGTTGGGCTCGTAGGCCACATCCCGTCGCGTCGTGCCGTCGGGCATCGTTCGGCTGTAGAAATGATC
>JAMCWS010000338.1:0-4969 GCA_023480605.1 bacterium | reverse complement strand
CCGGATATCATCAGCGTCCCATTGGCGCCCGAGGCATCCATGAAGTCCTTGTTGACGCGGCCGGTCACCGCGACGGTGTGGGTTCCTTTTCCCGTGACCGGCGCGAACTGGCGGCCGTCGATATAGATGAATCCACGGTTGGAGAAGGGAAGGGGCCGGCCGTCGAGCGTGATCGACGTGACGTTATATTGCCAGCGATAGCCGTAAATCGCCGCCAGCGTGCCGCTCGTATCGCCTTCGACGGCGACGGTCAGGCGTGAGGTGACCTGCTCGGGCGTGATGGTTTGCTCGTCGCGCAGGATGCGGACCTTGAGGAGCTGGCGCTCCTCCATACGGCTGGTATCGATGCTTAATCCGGCGCCGGGACCGGCAAAACCGGCCGCGCCGGGACGGGCGGGGCGGGTCCAGTTGAGGACGATGGCGCGCACGCCGGGCCCCGCCAGCGGCCAGACCGTCTTGACCATGATGACGCCGACCATCGCCGTCAGCGCCAGGTGGTGGCGGGCGCGGAGGAAGGGATCGCATTTGAGATCGCAGGCCGCCCGCAGGAAGGTGGGCGTGTGATACCACTGGCTGCCGTAAGTGCCCAGCACCTTGCGCTGGGGCTGGTGCGCCGCAGGTGATAGTCCCCCCAGCATCAGGAACACCATCGAATACAGGGCGCTCAGGCCCAGGTGGATCCAATCGGCGGCGTGAAGGAACGAAATGCGGGGCTGCTGGAAAACCCGCTGCAGGTTCGCGCGCGTGTAGAACTCCGAAAAATACGAAACCATCGGGACGAAGTTGTGGATCCGGCCCTGGTCGGTGTCGAGGTTGAGCCAGGGGCTGTTGGCCAGGATAATCATGCCGAAGAAGATCAGGCCCAGGATGACGATCGCGGCGATGTTGTTCTTGAAACAGGTCCGCACCCAGATCGTCAGCGCCAGTGTGCAGCAGGCCTCGGGGATCATGTAAAAAAGCAGAACATAGAAGAGCGGCGGCAGAGGAAAGTCGATCCCGAACTGCCAGCGCAACGCCAATCCCGCCGGGAAGAAGAGGAGCGCCAGCGGTAAAAGCAGCGACAGCAGCCCGGCAACCAGTTGCCCCAGCAGCAGCATGAAGGTGGGGAACGGTTTGGTCATGAGAACCGCATGCATCCCCACGTCGCGGATGCGGCCGATGGAGAACAGCCCGGTGAACACGAACGCCACGAGATAGAGCCATAAAATTTCGAGGTTCAGGAAGCGCTGCTGGGGCGGGAACTCCTGCATCCGGATGCCCGTGGTGTAGAACATGAACTCCATCCACAGCACCAGCAAACAGAGGGCCTTGAAGCGGATCGACTTGATCTGCATTAAAAATTCGTAGCGGATGATGGTGAGTAGCTGGCGCATTTTTTTTGACGTGCGTCACCCGGAACAGTCATTTCGTGATCGTGATCGGTTTTATTTCTCTCCGTATCGCGCCATCTCATCGCCAACCGTCTCATCTGCCACCTCGGTCATTCGAGAAAGCATCGAGACGATTCGATATAGCAATTGCTTGCCGGGTGTCACCTTCGGATGACCGCAAGCGCCAAAACATACCAACAAGTCCAGACAAGCGGCGCACTCCATTGCCGATCCTCGCGCGATCTGGAAGAAACGCTTGCGTTCAGGCACTCCACGTTTCCCATTCCCTTCGGCGATTTTGAGCTCAATCGACAACGCGGCCCGGATTAGCTGGTCACGAACATGGCGATTGAGCTCCTTAAGATCTTCCGTGAGGCTGGAAACGAACATGGCGAATTTCAGGCTGGTTTTGTAGACGTCGAGTTTTTCGTGACTGAAAATCATATCGTTCATAACCTTTCCCATTGATCCGTTGTCCCCATCGTTCCAGAGCGCAATCGATTACGATTACGATTACGATCACGATCACGATCACGACCACGACAAAGAGAGCTAGCGTTTGCGTCGCACAAACAACCCCTTCACATCCTCCACGCACAAATAAAACGCCGGCAGGATCCACAGCGTCAGCACGGTCGAGGCTGTCAGGCCGCCGATCACGGCGATGGCCATCGGGCGGCGCAGTTCGGCGCCGTTGCCCACACCCAGCGCCAGCGGCACCAGGGCCAGGATGGTCGTCAGCGAGGTCATCAGGATCGGCCGCACCCGTTGGCGCGTGGCGATGATCAGGGCATCCCGCAAGGTCGCCCGGGTTTCGCCCTCCTCGCCCGCCGCGGCCTCGCGCAGTTGGCGGACGCGGTCGAGTAGCACGATGGCGTTATTCACCACGATGCCCGTGAGCATGACGATGCCGATGTAGCCCATCAGGTTGAGGCTGATGCCGGTGAGGAGAAACGCCGTCACGACGCCCGTCAGCGCGAAGGGAATCGACAGCATGATGGTCAACGGGTGGATGATCGACTCGAGGATCGACGCGATGACCATGTAAACCAGGACGATGGCGATCACGAGGGCGAAAAATAGTTTATCGAATGACTCGCGGCGTTTGACCTCCTCGCCGCTGATGTTCCAACTCGCCCCCCGCGGCCAGGCCATGGCGTCGAGCTTCTGGCGCACCGCCGCGATGGCGCGGTCGTAGCGCGTCCCCTGCAGGTCGGCCATGGCCAGCACGGTTCGCTCCTGGCCGATGCGCATGATTTCGCGCACGCCGCGCTCGCGCCGCAGTTGGGTGAGATTCTTGAGCGCGTCGCGCGGGGCTTGGCCGCCGGCGGCGGGCGCCTGGCCGACGATTTGCAGATTGAGCAGCCCTTGCAGGCCGCCGATCTCGGCGCGCGGGTTGCTCACCTCGACGGCCATTTCGCCCTGGGCCAGCTTGAGCGGGTCGGTCTTCTCGCCGCGCAGGTAATTCTGGATTTGCGCCGAAAGGTCGGCGACCGCGAAGCCGCCGCGGTACAGCGCGTCGTAGTCGGGTTCGAGGATGTATTCCTCCTCGCCCCAGACCAGGTTGGTGCGGGCGTTGACCAGGCCGGGAACCTCGCGCAGGCGGTCGGCCGCGGCCGCCGCGGCCGTCTGCAGGTCGGGGAACTGCTCGGCGTGAACCTCGATGGCGATGTCGCCGCGGTTCTTGCCGAAAAGCTGCTGCAGGAACTCGTTGCGCGACTCGAACGAACAGGTCAGGCCGGGGATGCGGGCGGCCTCGGCACGCAGCAGGCCGATGACGTCGCCGGCCGCCAGTTCGCGCAGATGGTCGGGATTGAGCACAACGTCGATCCGCGCCGTGTGCGAGCCGTGGATCTTCTCGTCGGCCACCTCGACGCTGTCGGCGGCCGTGCCGACGGTCGTCGTGACCGACTCGACGACGATGAGCGGATCGAGCAATCGGCCCGCTTTGGCGATGCGCTCGGCGAGTTGGTCTTCGGTCTCCCTGGGCGGCGCTGGCGCCACCACCTGGAAAACATTTTCGAGCAGGGGATTGGCCGGCCCCTTGCGGCTGAGCTCGAGCAGCGCCGCCTGCGCCGCCTTCCGGAAGCGCGGCCAGTTGCCCGAGATCCGGTAACCCTCCCAGGCCCGCAGCAGGGGCGCCAGCGCCGGGTCGCGGTAACGCATCGCCAGCAGGACGTGCTCGAGGCGCGCGGCGCTCATTTCGGTCTGGTCGAGCGGCGTGCCGGGAGGCAGTTCGAGTTGCATCGTCATCCGCCCGGCCACCGACTCGGGGAAGAACTCGCTGGGGATGCGGCGCGCCGCCTGCCACGAGGCCGCCAGCGCGGCGATGAAAACCGCCAGCAGCGCCCAGCGCCAACGCAGCGAGAAGGCCAGGTAACGGCCGTACCCGCCGCCGGTGCCGTGGACGGGCCGGCTGCTCGCCGTGCCGCCCCGCGCCGCCAGCATCGGGATGAGCACGAGGGCCACCAGCAGCGACAGCAGCAGCGAGTAAACGACCGTCAGCGCCTGGTCGCGGAAAAGGATGCCGGCGATGCCGTGAACGTAGACCAGCGGCACGAACACGACGATCGTCGTCAGCGTCGAGGCAATAATGGCCAGCGCGACCTCGCGTGTGCCGACGGCCGCCGCTTCGACGCGACCCGCCCCTTCCTGCCGGTGGCGGAAAACGTTCTCGATCACGACGATGGCATTGTCGACCAGCATCCCGGCGCCCAGGGCCAGGCCGCCCAGGGTCATGATGTTGAGCGACAGCCCCTGGAAATGCATGATCGCGAAGGTGGCGATAATCGAGATCGGAATGGAGATGGCGGTGATGAAGGTGGCCGAAAACGAGCGTAGGAAAAACACCAACACCAGGACGGCCAGCCCCATGCCGACGACGGCCGTGTCGACCACCTCGCCGATGGCGGCCTCGACATCGCGCGACTGGTCGACGGCGATCTTCAGGCCGTAATCCCCCCGGGCGTTGAGGCCGGCCACCACCTCGCGAACGGCGCGGGCGGTCTGGACGGCGTTGGCGTCGGGCTCGCGGTAGACGTCGAGGCTGACGGTGGGACGGCCGTCCTGGTGGACGCGCACCTCGTCGCGGCTGGCGCCCAGACGGATTTCGCCCAGGTCGCCCAGGCGCAGCGGGTGGCCGCCGATGACGGCGATGACGCAACGGCCGATCTCGTCCACCGTCCGGAAACGGCTTGTGAACTTGAGGACCATTTCCTCGTTGCCCTCGACGATGACGCCACCGGCCCGGCTGATGTTGTAATTCTTGATCACCTCGACCAGCTTGGCCGGGGTCAGGCGGTACTGGCTCATGATGTCTTCGTTGACCAGCATCTCGACTTCCTGCTGACTGGCGCCGTTGTCCTTCACGTAGGCCACGCCCTTGATGGTTTCCAAACGCGGCTTGAGCGTGTTTTCGATGAAGTTGGTCACCTGGACGCGGTCGACCTCGCCGGTGAAGGCCAGGGTCATGAGCGGCGCGGCGTTGGGGTCGAAGCGATAGACGTCAATCTGCTTGACGTTTTCGTCGGTCTCGAAGGAGCCAAGGTTTTTTTTCACGTCGAGGTAGGCGAACTCCATGTCCTGGCCCCAGTGGAAAT